>NZ_JAXXBR010000081.1:0-81155 GCF_037242085.1 Alitiscatomonas sp.
ATGTGGAGATCCCGCAGAAGGCCTTTATGAGCGTATTGAAGCTGGATGAGGAGTAAACATGCGTCTGACCACACTATGCTATCTGGAACAGGACGGGAAATACCTGATGCTGCACCGGATCGTGAAGAAAAATGATGTAAATAAAGATAAGTGGATCGGCATCGGCGGGAAATTTGAACCCGGCGAGAGTCCGGAGGACTGTGTGCTGAGGGAAGCCCGGGAGGAAACGGGCTTCCTTCTTACCAGTTACCGGCTAAGAGGGATCGTGACCTTCCTGTTTAATGACCAGGAGGCGGAATACATGTTCCTCTATACAGCTGACGGGTTCACCGGCCAGCCGGTCCCCTGCGATGAAGGGACCCTGGAGTGGGTACCAAAAGAGGAGATCGACCGTTTAAACCTGTGGGAAGGCGACCGGATCTTTTTCAGGCTCATGGATGAAGGGGAGCCGTTTTTTTCTTTAAAGCTTCATTATTATGGGAACCGGCTTTCGGAGGCGGTCCTAAACGGAGAGTCCATGGAGCTGCTGGACGTGCTGGATGAAGGCGGAGAGCCCTCGGGACTGGTGCGGGAGCGGTCCATGGTCCATGAACGGGGCGATTATCACAGGACCAGCCATGTGTGGGTGGTCCGGGAAAAGCCAGACGGCAGCCATGGGGTGCTGCTCCAGAAGCGCAGCAGCAGGAAGGATTCCTTTGCGGGCTGCTACGATATTTCCAGCGCCGGCCATATTCCGGCGGGAGACGGATACCTCCAGTCAGCCAGACGGGAGCTTAAGGAGGAGCTGGGGATCACCGCTTCGGAGGAAGAACTGGAATTTGCCGGTTTTTTTGAGAGCCAGTATGAGGGGGACTTTTACGGAAAGCCCTTTATCAACCGCGAAAAGGCTGCGGTCTACGTTTACAGAAGGCCGGTGGAGGCGGAACACCTGGAGCTCCAGGCCGATGAGGTGGAATCTGTCCGGTGGATGGATCTGGAGAAGGCCTGCCAGGCAGCAAAAACACAGGCGGACGGCTTCTGTTTACAGGAAGGAGAGCTGCTGCTCTTAAAAAACTGGCTCTCGGAGCATACAGAAAGATCCGGCAGGACATCAGGGCCGGAGGCAGATTAGGAGGACGGAGAAGCGATGGAACTATATGTACACATTCCGTTCTGTGTAAAAAAATGTGCCTACTGTGATTTTCTTTCCTTTCCCCAGGGGGAGGAGATCCAGAGGCGGTATGTGGAAAAGCTGATGGAAGAGATAAGGACAGTCAGTGCCGGCTTTCATGATACACCGGTTTCTTCGGTGTTTGTGGGAGGCGGCACTCCGTCTGTTTTAAAGGCCCGGTGGATGAAGGAGCTCTTCGACTGTCTGCGGGCCTCCTTTCATATAGAAGAAACGGCGGAGATCTCCATGGAGGCCAACCCTGGGACCGTGGACCGGGAAAAGCTCCGGATCTACCGGGAGGCCGGGATCAACCGGTTAAGCTTCGGCCTCCAGTCGGCGGATAACAGGGAATTAAAGGCCCTGGGACGGATCCATACCTGGGAGGAGTTTCTGGAAAGCTTCCGGCTGGCCAGGGAGGCCGGTTTTTCCAACCTCAATGTGGACCTCATGTCCGCCCTGCCGGGACAGACGGTGGAAAGCTGGATGGATACGCTGAAAAAAACAGCAGACCTGGACCCGGAGCATATTTCCGCGTATAGTCTGATCATCGAGGAAGGCACTCCCTTTTTTGAAGCATACGGAAATGGGCGGGGGGACGGGATCCTTCCGGATGAGGATGCGGAGCGGGAGATGTACCACCGGACCCGGGAGTTTTTAAAGGACCGGGGCTATGAACGGTACGAGATCTCCAATTATGCCAGACCTGGAATGGAATGCCGTCACAATCTCGGATACTGGACGGGGGTTTCCTACTTTGGGCTGGGACTGGGAGCCTCCTCTTATGTGAATGGATGCAGGTTCTGCAATGAACGGGACCTGGGGATCTATCTGGGAGAGAAGCCCGGAAAGCGGCTGGACCAGGAGATCCTGACGAAAAAGGATATGGAGGAGGAATTTTTTTACGTGGGCCTGAGACTGGTCCAGGGCGTTTCCCTAAAGGAATTTGAAGAGCGGTTCGGGGAGCGGGTCCAGGACGTTTATCCCGGTCTCATGGAGCGGCTGGAGAAGGAGGGAGCCGCCGTTCTTTCAGACGGCAGGTTCCGGCTGACGGATTATGGCATGGATGTGAGTAATTATGTAATGGCGGAATTTTTGTAATAATTGAAGAATACTGGAATTTTTGTCATAAATATCCAATTAAAAAAACAAATAATATGTAAAAAGACTATCGGTTTTTGCATTTTTATGTTAAAATTTGTATATGAGATTTTTTATTATTTCAGGGGGAAAGACTTATGGCAAAAGAAATGATTGCAATGCTGCTTGCCGGCGGCCAGGGCTCCCGTTTATATGCCCTGACCCAGAAGCTGGCAAAACCGGCAGTTCCCTTTGGCGGAAAGTACAGGATCATTGACTTTCCGCTGTCGAACTGTGTCAATTCCGGGATCGATACGGTGGGGATCCTGACCCAGTACCAGCCTATGGTATTAAATGAATACATCGGCAATGGGCAGCCCTGGGATCTGGACCGTCTTTATGGAGGCGTCCATGTGCTGCCGCCGTATCAGAAGGCCTCCGGCTCTGACTGGTACAAGGGAACCGCCAACGCGATCTACCAGAATATTCCGTTCATTGAAAGATACGATCCCCAGTATGTGATCATCCTTTCCGGAGACCAGATCTGCAAACAGGATTACAGCGATTTCCTTCGGTTCCACAAGGAAAAGAATGCAGAGTTCAGTGTGGCTGTCATGGAGGTTCCGTGGGAGGAGGCGTCCCGGTTCGGACTGATGGTGGCTGATGAAAACGATAAGATCACTGAATTCCAGGAAAAGCCCAAAAATCCCAAATCCAACCTGGCATCTATGGGTATCTATATTTTCAACTGGGATGTGCTGAAGAAGTACCTGATCGAGGACGAGGCAGATCCTGATTCTGAAAACGATTTCGGCAATAACATCATTCCCAATCTGTTAAAGGACGGAAGAAATATGTACGCCTACCATTTTGACGGCTACTGGAAGGATGTGGGGACCATCTCCTCTCTCTGGGAGGCCAACATGGAGGTCCTGGACCCGGAGCACAGCGGCATCAATCTGTTTGATGAAAACTGGAAGATATACAGCCGCAACAGCGGTATGACCGGTCATAAGATCGGAAATAAGGGTCTGGTGGAAAATTCCATGGTCACCGACGGCTGCCGTGTGGACGGCCATGTAAAGCACTCCATCCTTTTTGCCGGCGTTAAGGTGGAAGCCGGAGCGGAAGTGGAGGATGCTGTGGTCATGGGCGGCTCTGTGATCCAGGCAGGAGCCGTGGTGAAGCACTGTATCGTGGCGGAAAACGTGACCATTGGAAAGAAGGCAGTGGTGGGAGCCATGCCGAAGGACGGAGAAAAGGGCGTCGCAACTGTGGGCTCCGGCGTTGTGATCGGAGACGGGGCCATCGTGGGCCCCAATGCCATGGTCAATAAAAATGTAGAAGGCGGTGAAGAACAATGGTAAATTCCAACGTAGATGCTCTGGGAATCCTTTTCCCCAACAGTTATGACAGCTTTGTACCGGAACTGGTGGCCGAGCGGTCCATGGCCTCGATCCCCTTTGCAGGCCGTTACCGGATGGTGGACTTTTTATTATCCAGTATGGTAAACTGCGGGATCGACAATATCTCCATTATCGTGCGTCAGAATTACCATTCTCTTATGGACCACCTGGGCTCTGGCCGCGAGTGGGACCTGGTGCGGAAGAACGGAGGCCTCAATATCGTTCCTCCCTATGCGGAAAAGCACATGAAGATCTATAACGGCCGTGTGGAAGCCCTGGCCAGCATCCTTCCCTTCTTAAAGGAGCAGAAGGAAAAATATGTGGTCATGGCCGATACCAACATCGCCGCCAGCTTTGATTTCAATGCCCTTTTAAACGCTCACAAGGAGAGCGGGGCGGACGTGACCATCGTTTACAAAAAGGAAAAGCTGCCGGAAAGCGCGAGAAAATCCGATGTGGTGAAGGATCTTTACTATACCCTGGGCCTGGAGGGCAGCAAGGTGAGAAAGATCTATATGAATTCCCAGGAAGAGGGGATCCAGAACTTCTCCATGAACATCTATGTGATGGAACGGGAGCGGCTGATCAATGAGATCAACACGGCCTTTGTCCGCGGCTATACATATTTCGAGAGAGACATCCTGGCAAACCAGCTGGGCAAGATGAAGGTCATGGCCTATGAATACACAGGCTATGCCGCCAGGATCTGTGACGTGCGCAGCTATTTTGACGAGAATATGAAGCTTCTGGAGGATGAAAATCTGGATTCCTTATTCTCCGGAAACCAGATCCACACCAAGATCCGTGACGACAACCCGACCCGCTACATCAACGGCGCAAAGGCAAAGAACGTGCTGGTGGCCGACGGCTGTGTCATTGAGGGAGAGGTGGAAAACTGCGTTCTCTTCCGGGGCGTGAAGGTGGCCAGGGGCGCCAAGGTAAAGAACTGTGTGCTGATGCAGGATACAGTGGTCCAGGAGGGGGCCAGACTGGAGTATGTGATCACCGATAAAAATGTGACCATATCCGTGGGCAAGGAGCTTTACGGCACCGACAGCTTCCAGGTATACGTGGCCAAATACCAGACCGTGTAGGCGGATGACAGATAAATAAAAAGCTCCCCCGGAGCGGCTTTCCATTGGGCCGTTCCGGGGGAGCTTTATGCGTCCAGAAGAAATTTTCCGGGCTATTGCTTTTTGATCTCTGTGATCTCAGCCACAGCCGCGGGCTTTTCATCCTCCGTATAAGTAAAGGAGATCCGGTCGCCGGATTCCAGGAACGGAAGATTTTCATTTAAGGTCACCATGGCGGCGTAGACCGTATCGCTTCCGGTGAGGGTGAAGTAATAGCAGGTATTGCCGGAAACGACCACACTGGCCACCGCGTCCACGGTGCCGGTCTTTTCCAGGGTGTCCATGGAGCCGCCGGTCTCCACATCCTCCAGGTTCAGGGCGGTCCGGTAGTTTTTCCGGGCCTCGTCGATGGTCTGTCCGGTGCCTACGATCTGGTACTGCTCCACATCTACGAAGGCATACATTTTTACAAGCCCCGCGTCATCCTTTAAGGAGATGAAGTAGGTGGGCCGGTCGGAAACGTTTAAGAGCAGAGGGAAGGTGGCTGAGTACTTTAAGTGCTGTACCTGTCCCTGGGCCGAAGCCATGGCGGATGCCTCGGTAGCGCCGGGAACTGCATAAAATTTTGTGGCCTTGGTCCGGAGGTTCACCAGCACAAAGCCGATGTTGGACTGGTCTCCGGTGACAGAGGACATACCTGTATAAAGGTAGACATCGTCGTCCAGGGCCAGATAGTTGTAGCCGTAGGTGGTGCGGCGCACGTTTTTCTGTCCGAAGATGGAGTTGATGTAGCCATTCTGGAACAGGCCGTTGTCGTCCAGCTGGGAGATGATCAGGTCGGAATCATAAAGCTGGTCGATCCACTGGGGAACCTGGTCCTTCTCATAATAATTGGCCTCTCCGGTAACGGCATTCACAAGGATGGCTCCGTCGATGTCCTTTCCGTTCCACCAGCCGATGCGGTACTGGATGGTGGGCGCCACCCAGTAAGGCGTTCCCTCGTCGTCGATCTCAAAGGAGACCTCTTCAAACATTTTTGTAGGATAGAGGAAGCGGATATGGCGGTAGATGTTCCGGAAGAAGTACTCGCTGGGAGAGTATTTCATTCCATTTTCCAGCCATACCAGGTCCGTCTGCTGGGTCACCATGTTCACGGTGATATAGGCGGGGAGTCCCTTTTTCTGGTTATAGAGCCATTTAATGGGATCGGCGTAGGACAGGGGAGTCACCCGGTAGGGGACACCGTTGTAGTTGATCTGGGTGTAGTTGTTTTCGATCTCAAACTGGGATACCAGCTCGGTCATTTCTCCCAGCTTCCGGCTTCCCAGGCGGGTGGCCGTATCCTTATCCACCACCGGGATCTGGTTCATACTGATCTCAGCCACATCGGCAGAAAAATCTCCGGTCTCCATCTGGATCAGATCCCGGTACCGGGTGGCATTGAAAAACGGGATGCCAATGGCTGTGGCGATCACCATCAGGACAATGAGGATCCCGATGAAGCCAAAGCCGATCTTCAAGGGCCTGGCCAGGGATCGGCGGGGAGTTACCTCGTCCGGTTCCCGCTCCTCGGTCTCAAACTGGATCTGACCGGTGAGAGGGTTCTGGCGGACGCGGACATTGGTGCGGCTTCCCAGGCCTGACAGGAATTCCTTCATATAGGTGATGAAATTTACAGTTAGGATAATAAGAGTGGACAGGATCAGAAAAATGATAAAATCCTGGCTTTTTAAGTTAATGGCCGGAAGCATCGTATAATATAGAAGAAAGATGATAACGGCAGAAACCAGGATCCCTCCGAACACGGAGAAAAAGCTTCTTTTTTTCATAATGCGAACGTATTTGTTCCCCTTTCTGTGTGATAAATTCCGGGGGCATACCGCTTATGGGCGTGCGCTCCCGGAATCTGGATTTTCTTATTATACCATTCTTACCATTTTTCTTCAATTAAACATCAGTTTCTTATGAATTTTTAGAGAATTTTAAGAATTGGATCAAATACCAGGGGCTTACTCCTGGATCAGAAATACCTCGGCGGAGGAGGTGCCATGGTTCCTTGTCTCTGCATGGGTATTGTAGTAAACGTCGATGTGATGGCCCTTTACGGCTCCGCCGATGTCTTCAGCCACGTATTCCTGGCCGTTGATGAGAAGGCGGCTTCCGATGGGAATGACCCTGGGATCCACAGCTACTGTGTGACTGGCAGTGGCAAGGGCCCCGGAGCTGGTGCGCCGTCCCCAGCCCTCGGAGCAGATCCGGCAGGGGCAGTAGGCGGTGAGCTTGAAATTTCCCAGAGGGACCAGGCTCCGGTAGGGGGAAGCCGCCGCGTCTCCGGATGCATAACGCAGCTTTCTGGAGATGACCGTGTTCCCGGAGGAAAGACTGATAATATAAGAAGAGTGAGGGAGGGAATCCCAGTCGATCTCCACATGGAACCCGTAATTTCCGGTCCCCATGCCGTCCTCGGTCAGATCACCGCGGTATTCGGAGGCCAGAACGGATACGGCTGCCACCACCTGTCCGCTGTGTTCGTCTGTGACGGTAACAGTGACGGTCTGGCTTTCCTCCGGTTTTCCGGAATCCCAGAGCCAGCCGGATACGGCCTTTCCCTCTACGCTGTCTAAGTGTCCATTTATCTTTGAAGTACCAGCCAGGGCCATGACACAGTTGACTGCGGTAAAGAGCATTACCAGCAGAAGACCGGCCATAAGTCTTGTTTTTTTCATGTTTACAACATCCTTTCTTTTATGTTACATTCATTAAAAAAGTATGATGCGAATGTAACAAAAATGTAACAAATTGGAAACAAAGCTATATTTTACATATTTTTTCCGTTTTGTCAACCCCCGGAGGCGGAAACGCTTTCCGGCGTTTCCTGGGAAAAAACTGGAAAACCATGGAAAACAAAGGCTTTGGGCCGGATGGGGCAGAATGAAAAAAATCTTGAAATGAAAGGAAGAATGTGGTACAATGTCCTTGTGGAACAGACAAAACAAAACTAAATGTATTTGGTGGAGGGACATTGTATGCGAATGATGGACGCTATTGTAAAACCGTCTGCAGCTCCGGGTTTAGAGCTGCGTCAGGTACCGGTTCCCACTCCGGGTCCGGGCGAAGTACTGATCAAGATCCATAAAACAGCGATCTGCGGTACAGACGTACATATTTATGACTGGAACGAGTGGTCCACCCAGCACATCAAGCCGCCGATGGTTATCGGACATGAGTACGTGGGCGAGATCGCAGAATTAGGCGCAGGAGTGACCGGCTTTACAGTTGGCCAGCGCGTATCCGGCGAAGGCCACATCACCTGCGGCCACTGCCGTAACTGCCACAACGGCAACATCCAGTGGTGTAAGGACACCAACAGCGTGGGTGTAGACCGTGACGGCGCATTTGCTGAGTATGTATGCATCCCGGCTACAAACGTGATCGCCATCGATCCCAGCATGGACGAGGATGTGGTTGCCATGTTTGACGCCGTTGGAAACGCAACCCATACCGCTTTAATGTTTGATCTTGTGGGCGAGGATGTTCTTATTACAGGAGCAGGCCCCATCGGTATCATCGCTGTTGCCATCTGTAAATACGCAGGCGCACGCCGCGTGATCATCACCGATATCCAGGATGCCCGTCTGGAATTAGCGAAGAAGATGGGCGCAGATGCAGCTGTGAATACTGCAAAAGAGGATCTGATGACCGTTATGAAGGAGCAGGGCCTGGTTGAGGGCTTTGACGTGGGTCTTGAGATGTCCGGAAGCGGAGCTGCCTTAAAGCAGATGATCTCCGTTATGAGAAACGGCGGAAAGATCAGCCTTCTGGGTCTGGCCAACGGCCCGTTCCAGATGGATATGAACGAAGTGATCGGAAAAGGCCTGACACTGCAGGGTATCTACGGACGTAAGATGGACAACTGGCACCAGATGATCTATATGGTACAGGGCGGTCTGGATCTGAAGCCGGCGATCACCCACAGATTCCACTATACAGAGTTTGAAAAGGGATTTGAGGCTATGCACAGCGGAAAATCCGGTAAAGTCATCTTAGACTGGACAACGAAGAAATAGGAGGAAACCCAATGAAGACAGCATTTGAAACCTACCGTGCGGAATTAGATGCGATCCGTGAGGCAGGAACCTATAAGAGCGAGCGCATCATCACAACACCCCAGCGCTCCCGTATCGATACAACAGCAGCCAACGGCGTAGTAAATATGTGCGCCAACAACTACCTGGGCCTTTCCGCGCATCCCCGTCTGATCGAGGCTGCCAAGGCCAGTTATGATAAATGGGGCTTCGGTCTTTCTTCTGTACGTTTCATCTGCGGAACCCAGGAGATCCACAAAGAGTTAGAGCAGAGGATCGCAAAGTTCGTTGGTATGGAAGACGCGATCCTTTACTCCTCCTGCTTTGACGCCAACGGCGGTCTTTTCGAGGTCCTTTTAAATGCAGACGACGCCATCATTTCCGATGAGCTGAACCATGCTTCCATCATCGACGGCGTAAGATTATGTAAGGCCAAGAGATACCGTTATAAAAACAACAACATGGAAGACTTAAAGAAGCAGTTAGAGGATGCAAGGGCAGCAGGCTGCAAGCGCATCATGATCGCCACTGACGGCGTATTTTCCATGGACGGTTACATCGCAAACTTAAAGGGTATCTGCGATCTGGCTGACGAGTACGACGCTATGGTTATGGTAGACGACAGCCACGCAGTTGGCTTCATGGGCGAGCATGGCCGCGGAACTGCTGAATACTGCGGCGTTATGGGCCGTGTGGACATCATCACCGGTACCTTCGGCAAGGCCATGGGCGGAGCTTCCGGCGGATACACCGCTTCCAAGAAGGAGGTTGTTGACCTTCTTCGTCAGAGAAGCCGTCCGTACCTGTTCTCCAACACACTGGCTCCGGCGATCTGTGCCGCTACCATCGAGACCATCAACATGTTAGAGGAGTCCACCGCTCTCCGTGACAAGGTTCACGAGAACGCTGCATACTTCCGTAAAGAGATGGAGAAGATCGGCTTTGATCTGCTTCCGGGCGAGCATCCCATCGTTCCGGTTATGCTCTACGACCCGAAGGTTGCCAATGAGTTTGCCCGCCGTATGTTAGATAAGGGCGTATACGTAGTAGGCTTCTGCTATCCGGTAGTTCCCAAGGGACGTGACCGTGTACGTACCCAGATTTCTGCGGGACATACAAAAGAGGACCTGGATTTCGCAGTGAAGTGCTTCGCAGAAGTGAAGGCTGAAATGGGGATCTAAGGATCTGTAAATAAGGATAAAAAAGAGGAAGGGAAACCTGGATGACAGGGCCCTTCCTTTTTTATGGATCTATTGGGTTTTCTCGACTGCCTCAAATACCTCCACCTTCTGGAGCCCGTAATCCAGGGCTTCTTTGTGGGTATCAAAATAGATATCCAGGTGGTTTTCTACTACGCCGCTGCCCTTATCCTCCACTGTATAGACAATGCCGTCGATGAGGAGCTTCGTTCCCAGAGGGAACTGGTCCAGGTCGGCAGAGATGGTGTGGTCTTCTTTGGGAACTGCGCCGGAATAGGTGTACAGATGACCGCCGCTGCATGCTTCACAGCCGCAGTAAGCGGAGATCTTAAAGGTTCCATAGGATCTGCCGGGAACGGTGGTCTCCTCCGGCTCTGTCTCTGTTACCTTTGAAGAGGGAGCTTCCTGGGAGCCGTCTGCCATCCCGCTGGCGTCTTCTGCTGGCTTCCGGGGGCCTCCGGACGTTTTCGCTGGTTCGGCTTCCATGGCTTTGTCCGCAGGCCTGGCGGCCTCCAGGGGGCTTTCAGGCCCGTCATATGTATCCTCCACGGCTTCTTCAAAGCCTGGCCCGGTCTCGGCGGCCTGGGAGGGGAATACGGCGATGGAAAGGAACAGGGCAGTACCGGCCATGGCGGCGCGGCAGAATCCATTTTTCTTCATAAGCAACCTCTCTGTTGATCGTACTTAAAATTACAATTTGTCATAAAGAAATTTCATTTATTTCATTATATTTACAAAAGTGTTAAATGTCAAGAAAAACAGCCGGATCTTCCGGAGGTTTCTGCCGAAACAGCTGTTTCAGATCCTTTCATTAGAAGGTTTCTCCGTTCCGGCTCCCGCATCGGAAGAAATGATAAAAATGCATCAATGCAATGAAAAATGAAAAAATATCTTGACAAACGGGGACTTAAGTAATATAGTAACAACTGTAAATGTTAGCACTCATAGATAAAGAGTGCTAATAAAACAAAAAGAGGGTGAAAATGTGGAGCTGGACGAAAGAAAAGAGAAGATTTTGAAAGCCATAATCCAGACGTATTTAGAGACAGGAGAGCCAGTAGGCTCCAGAACGATCTCCAAATATTCTGGTCTTAAGTTGAGCTCCGCTACCATAAGGAACGAGATGTCGGATCTGGAGGAGCTGGGATACATTATCCAGCCCCATACGTCGGCAGGACGGATCCCCTCTGATAAGGGATACCGGTTCTATGTGGACCAGATCATCCAGGAAAAGGACAGCCAGGTAAACGCCATGCAGGACATGATGATCCAGCGGGTGGACCGGGTGGAGCTTTTACTGAAGCAGATGGCCCAGATCCTGGCCAGCAATACCAATTATGCGACCATGGTCAGCGGTCCCAATTACCACCAGACGAAGCTGAAGTTCATCCAGCTTTCGAGAGTGGAGGCCAACAAGCTTCTGATCGTGGTGGTGGTGGAAGGAAATATCATCCGGAATTCCTTTGTGACTCTGGATGAAGAGCTTTCCAATGAAGAGATATTAAACTTAAATATCCTTTTGAACAACAGTCTCAACGGGCTTACGATCCAGGAGATCAACCTGGGAGTGATCGCAAGGCTCAAGGAGCAGGCGGGGATCCACAGACAGGTGGTGGAATTTGTCCTCAACGAGGTCTCTGAGGCCATTGGCTCCCAGGCGGAGGATCTTCAGATCTATACCAGCGGAGCTACAAATATTTTCAAGTATCCGGAGCTCTCCGATACGGAAAATGCCAGCAAGCTGATCAGTACCCTGGAGCAGAAGGAGCTTTTAAAGGGACTGTTTGATGAAAGCCAGGCGCCGTCGGCATCGGATTCCCAGATCCAGGTCTATATCGGAGATGAAACGCCGGTGAAGACCATGAAGGACTGCAGCGTGGTCACTGCCAACTATGTGCTGGGAGACGGCCTTAGGGGAACCATCGGGATCATCGGACCCAAGAGGATGGACTATGAAAAGGTCGTCGGGACCCTAAGGACTCTGGTGACCCAGCTGAATGAAACATTTAATAAGCAGCAGTAAATAGAAATGAAAGGTGTCGAGTCAAGTGGAAGAGAAGGAACTGGAAAAGAAAGCTCCAGGAGAGGCAGAAGCAGAAAATATTCCCGAAAACGGAGCGGGAGCTGAAAATACAGCGGAAAACACGGCTGGGCCGGCAGGGGCCAGCGCAGACGGAGAAGCTGCTCCGGAAAATGGAAAAGAAGAAAAGAAAGAGAAAAAGGGCTTTTTTGGAAAGAAGAAGGACCCGAGAGATACCCAGATCGAGGAGCTGACAGATCAGTTAAAGCGGTCCATGGCAGAGTTTGACAATTACAGGAAGCGGACGGATAAAGAAAAGTCCGCTATGTATGAGATCGGAGCCAGGGATGTGATCGAGAAGATCCTTCCTGTGGTGGATAATTTTGAGCGAGGCCTTGCCACCGTTCCCGAGGATGCGAAGGAAACGCCCTTTGCCGAAGGAATGGAGAAAATATATAAGCAGCTTATGAAGACCCTGGACGACATGGGCGTAAAGCCCATCGAAGCTGTGGGCAAGCCGTTTGATCCCAATTTCCATAATGCAGTGATGCATGTGGACGACGAATCCCTGGGAGAGAATGTGGTGGCATCGGAGCTGTTAAAGGGATATATGTACCGGGATACTGTGGTACGCCACAGCATGGTGCAGGTTGCCAACTAACTGGAAGTAATTTATCATTGTTTATAAATTCAGGAGGAAATCACTATGAGCAAGATCATTGGTATTGACTTAGGTACAACAAACAGCTGTGTAGCAGTTATGGAAGGCGGTAAACCGACCGTTATCGCCAATACAGAAGGAATCAGGACCACACCGTCCATCGTGGCATTTACAAAAAATGGAGAAAGACTGGTAGGTGAGCCGGCAAAACGTCAGGCCGTGACCAACGCAGACCGCACCATCTCCTCCATTAAGAGACACATGGGTACAGATTATAAGGTAGACATCGACGGAAAGAAATATACTCCCCAGGAGATCTCCGCAATGATCCTCCAGAAGCTGAAAGCAGACGCAGAAAGCTATCTGGGCGAGAAGGTGACAGAGGCAGTTATTACCGTTCCGGCTTACTTTAACGATGCCCAGCGTCAGGCTACCAAGGATGCAGGTAAGATCGCAGGCCTGGAAGTAAAGCGTATCATCAATGAGCCCACAGCCGCAGCTCTGGCTTATGGCCTTGATAATGAAAAAGAGCAGAAGATCATGGTATACGACTTAGGCGGCGGTACCTTCGATGTTTCCATCATTGAGATCGGTGACGGCGTCATCGAGGTTCTGGCTACCAACGGTGATACCCGTCTCGGCGGCGATGACTTCGACAACCGTGTGACCCAGTGGATGATCGACGAGTTCAAGAAGGCAGAGGGCATCGACCTGTCCGGCGACAAGATGGCTCTCCAGAGATTAAAAGAGGCTGCTGAGAAGGCAAAGAAGGAGCTGTCCACAGCCACCACCACCAACATCAACCTTCCGTTCATCACAGCCAACGCTGAGGGACCGAAGCATCTGGATATGAACCTGACAAGAGCGAAATTTGACGAGCTGACCAGCGATCTGGTGGAGAGAACTGCGATCCCGGTACAGAATGCCCTGAAGGATGCCGGACTTTCTGCATCTGAGCTTTCCAAGGTCCTCCTGGTAGGCGGCTCCACCCGTATGTTAGCCGCACAGGAGAAGGTAAAACAGCTGACAGGCAAAGAGCCCAGCAAGACCCTGAACCCGGATGAGTGCGTTGCCATCGGAGCAGCGATCCAGGGCGGCAAATTAGCCGGCGATGCAGGCGCAGGCGACATCCTCCTTCTGGATGTAACACCGCTTTCCCTGTCCATCGAGACCATGGGCGGCGTTGCCACAAAGCTGATCGAGAGAAACACCACGATCCCCACCAAGAAGAGCCAGATCTTCTCCACAGCAGCCGATAACCAGACTGCCGTTGATATCCATGTGGTACAGGGTGAGAGACAGTTTGCAAGAGACAATAAGACTCTGGGCCAGTTCCGTCTGGACGGCATCCTTCCGGCCAGAAGAGGCGTTCCGCAGATCGAGGTTACCTTTGATATCGACGCCAACGGCATCGTAAACGTATCCGCTATGGATAAGGGAACAGGCAAAGAGCAGCACATCACCATTACCTCCGGCTCCAACATGTCTGACGCAGATATTGAGAAGGCCGTGAAGGAGGCAGCCGAGTTCGAGGCCCAGGATAAGAAGAAGAAAGAGGCCATCGACACAAGGAACGATGCAGATTCCATGGTATTCCAGACCGAAAAGGCCCTGGAAGAGGTAGGCGATAAGATCGATGCCAACGATAAGGCAGCCGTTGAGGCAGACTTAAATACACTGAAAGAGGCTGTAAACCGTGCGCCCATCGATCAGATGACAGACGCCCAGGTGGAAGACATCAAGGCTGCAAAAGAAAAACTGATGCAGAGCGCACAGCAGCTCTTCACAAAGGTTTATGAGCAGGCCCAGGCGGCTGGCGGAGCCCAGGGAGCAGGTTCCCAGGCAGGACCCCAGGACGCAGGCCAGGCAGGCTACGGCGATGATGTGGTAGACGGAGATTACAAGGAAGTCTAATAATAAAAGCTGCGAAGCGTATAAATCGAAGGCATGGGGATTAGGCGGCATTCCGCCTAACCCCTTTCCCACTATATAGAGTTTGAAAGGTAAGACTTGAAATGGCAGAGAGCAAGAGAGATTATTATGAAGTCCTTGGCGTGCCGAAAGATGCAGATGATGCGGCGTTAAAGAAGGCATACAGAGTTCTGGCGAAGAAGTACCATCCCGATGCCAATCCGGGAGATAAAGAGGCGGAGGCTAAGTTCAAGGAGGCTTCCGAGGCATACAGCGTGCTCAGCGATCCGGAAAAAAGAAGACAGTACGACCAGTTTGGCCATGCGGCCTTTGACGGAGGCGCCGGCGGGGCCGGAGGCTTTGGAGGCTTTGATTTCAGCGGCGCAGACATGGGCGATATTTTCGGCGATATTTTCGGCGATTTCTTCGGCGGCGGCAGGAGCAGGGGGCGCAGCAACGGGCCCATGCGCGGAGCGAATTTAAGGACCGGTGTCCGGATCACCTTCGAGGAGGCGGTATTTGGCTGTCAGAAGGAGATCGAATTAAACTTAAAGGATGAATGCCCCAAATGCCATGGAACGGGTGCAAAGCCGGGAACCTCTCCGGTGACCTGCCCCAAGTGTAACGGGAAAGGAAAGATCGTTTATACCCAGCAGTCCTTCTTCGGACAGGTACAGAACGTGCAGACATGTCCGGACTGTCAGGGATCCGGCAAGATCATCAAGGAGAAATGTCCGGACTGCTACGGCAGCGGATATATTTCCAGCAGAAAGAAGATCCAGGTGACGATCCCGGCAGGTATCGACAACGGACAGAGCATCCGGATCGCCGGAAAGGGAGAGCCGGGGATCAACGGCGGTGACCGGGGAGACCTTCTGGTGGAGGTGACTGTATCCAAGCACCCGATCTTCAAACGGCAGGAGACCACCATCTTCTCCACCGTGCCCATTTCCTTTGTAACAGCGGCACTGGGCGGCCCGATCCGTATCAAGACCGTGGACGGGGAAGTGGAGTATGAGGTAAAGCCTGGCACCCAGACCGATACCAAGGTACGGCTCAGAGGAAAGGGCGTTCCGTCCTTAAGAAATAAGAATATCCGTGGGGATCATTTTGTGACCCTGGTGATCACAGTGCCTGAAAAGCTCAATGAAGAGCAGAAGGAGGCCCTGCGGCGCTTCGACGACGCCATGAACGGCATTGTGCCGGAAGGCGGAAAGAAGAAGCGGGGACTTTTTGGAAAATAAAACAGGATGATCCGGGAGCTGCTGCAAAAGAGCGGATTCTCGGCGTTCCCTTATGGGAGCGCCGTTCCGCTATTCTTTTGCAGCAGCTTTTTTATTCGCTTCCCGCAGTGTTTTTCAAAAAAAGTTCTTTTATATAGAGCATATCCTGGAATAATGGAATAAATAGCTTTTCATGCCCTCTGCTGCCATTGAGATTTGTGACCTGTGGATGGCAGAAGCTGATGACAGGGATCTGTTTTTTATTGATCTCAGTAAAATAATACTGCCAGTCCCGGTCAAAGGTCCTGGACTGGAAGGATGCCCATTCCGTTGAAACCGGCAATACATGATCTTTAAGCAGGGCAGCATTTCCCTTGATCCCGGAACTGGCCAGACCACAGCAGATGATCATGCCTGGATCACACAAACAGATCTCTTCCAGGATCTTTCCATGCTGCATCTGCACCGCATCCAGAAGCTGGCTTCCAGAGGCGCGGCTGCCGCCGCCCTCCTTCTTCAGATTCATAACAGCAACGCGCCTTAGCTGTGCCGCGCGGCTGGGGGAGGACATATCCCACGGATACTCCCCGTCACCGTCCAGCAGAGCTTTTGTCCATCTGCCGATGTTGTTCCATGTTCTCCATCCGCTTCCATCTCTGCGGAGATCCGCACACAGGTCCCGCTCGTGCCGGCAGTTCATATCGCGGAGAATAAATAAAATGTGCGGCCTGTCATAGTGAGCGGGATCAACAATCCCGTCCCGGATAAAAGCGTTAAACGAATATTCGGATTTCCATTTTGTAAACAGCTCATCAAAGTTCATGGAAAGGCCTCCCTGCTTTTGCAAAAGTCTTCCGGCTCCTGGCCGGATCTATATGGTGTTTGGTACAGAGCATATCCAGGCCTTCGCGGCTAATGTCATAGGAAAGTGCATCCTATGACATAAAAAACGTTCCGCAGGGATCGCTATATAGCGGAAGGAAATTTGTCCGCAGAAGCGGCCCGCCGCAGGCGGAGAAGCCCTGTCCGATCATTATAAACGGGAACAGGCAGAAGTGTAAGCCCCTTTTTGGGCATAGACAGGGACTTTTTTCTGCTATGCCCAAAATTCCGGAGATTTTTGGGTATATACAGAGAAAAAAGAGAAATATGCCCAATCCATAGGAGAAATCCAGTGAAATCCGGTGAAAATCCCAGGATTTCCGTGAGATTTTTGGGCACTGTGGGAAAAAACGTACATTTTTGCCCAATATTTTCGAAAATAGGGGAGGGGGGAATATGGGACCGGAAGGATCCCGGTTTTCGCAGACGGCGGTGATCTGAAAGGAAACATGGGGCGGGAGACTGGAACGGGCGCGGGAGGCGCAGGGCGGCTGGATATCTGCGGCAAACATAATACTAAATAATCAAATATACATTGATAGACGAGGTATTATATTGCATAATGAAACTAAGGAAAGGTGGTGGGAGCGTGTCGATCACATCGGATATTTTACGGGGACACACAGAAACGATCATCCTGTCCCTGCTGCTGAAGCAGGACAGCTATGGCTACAAGATCAACAAGGAGATCCTGGCCCGGACGGACCGGAGGTACGAGCTGAAAGAAGCGACCCTGTATTCAGCGTTTAAACGGCTGGAGCAGGCGGGCTGTATCCGGACGTATTGGGGAGACGAGACCACTGGAGCCAGGCGAAGATATTACTCGATCACAGAAAAAGGGAGAGAAACCTACGCTTCCAACCGGAGGGACTGGGAGGAGGCAAAGGAGCTGATCGACCGGCTGCTGGACGATGACGGGGAGGGCACAGCATGAAAGAAAAACTGAGAAAATATGTGGAAGATATGGTAAGGGATATCCCGAAAACCAGAAATGTGGTGGATTTAAAGGAAGAGATCATTGGAAATATGGAGGAAAGGTACGATGATCTGCGGGCAGAGGGGTACGGGGAGCAGGACGCCTTCGACTGTACCATCAATGCCATGGGCGACATCCGCTCGCTTTTTGAAGAGGAAAACAAGGAAAACGGCGGCGGAAAGGGAGAGCCTGTAATGGCGGGAGAAAGACCAGAAAAGAAAAAAGACCATACGGTGAAGATCCTGGTTCTGGGAGCTGCCCTTGGAGGCCTGCTGTTTCTTCTGGGCACCGGTATGGTGGCAGCCAGGGTGGACAGGGGCCATAAAGGAGGAGAAGAGACCCTTGAGGCATCGGGACGTCTGGACGGGGAAAATCGTTTTGAAGACCGGGAGGAGACGGGAGAGACAGGCCCTGGCATGGAGGAACCGGGGATAGGAGAGGCTGACCCCGGTGTAGGACAGCCAGAAATAGGAGAGAGCGGTCCTGGAACAGAAAAGCCGGGTACGGAGGAGACAGGTTCTGGCGCAGGAGCTGACCCTGGAGATACTCCCGATGGATGGAGATGGACAAAGCTCGGCGATGGCGGGATCCTTAAACGTCAGATCCCTATGGACGAGGCAGAGGACATCCAGATCTCCTATATACTGACCGATCTGAACGTGGAGGTGACAGATTCCGAGGAGATCCTTCTGGAGGAGGAGTACGTGGTCCCGTGGGAAGAGATCCATCAAACCAGGGTGTCTTCTGGCGGAGGCCGGGTGGAGATCGTCAACGATGATCCGGATGGATCAAAGGGAACGATCGTCTTAGGACTGACAGGACTGAGGTTTGAAGACGAGGAAAAGAAAAGGCTCCCGGTTTCCGCCAGGATCCAGATCCCAGAGGATTTCCGAGGAGAGCTGGAGATCAATACGGTATCGGGAAACATACGGATTCCGAGATTTGAGGGAGAGAGCCTGGAGGTCGCCACAGTATCCGGCGATCTGGATGGAGGAACGATCAGAGGAGCAGTGGAGGGAGAGAGTGTATCCGGGGATCTGAGCATTGAGAAGGCAGCGGCGGGCGCAGAGCTTTCCACCGTATCCGGGAAGATGACGATCGGAGAGGCCCTGGGAGATATTTCCATGGAAAGCGTGTCTGGAGAGATCCTTGTGGAAAGAGCAGAGGATCCCCGGTTTAAGTTCGAGGCCCAGTGGGTCAGCGGCGGTCTGGAGACAGATTTTGACGGGCAGCTGGAATGGGAGAAAATGGGTGCCAGGGGGATCGTGGACAGAGGAAACGGCAGGGAAAGCGGAAAGAACCTTCCCAGGATCCAGTTCACCACCACATCGGGAGATATGGAATGTTATACAGGAAAATAGAAGGATGAAAAATAGCCAGGGAGCTGCAAACGGGGGATCTGCGGATCACTTCCTCCGTTTTGCAGCTCCTTTTTAATGGAAAAAATTATTCTTCAGCTTCCAGCAGATCATCGATCTGCTTCCAGATGGCGTTGATCTCTTTGAGAGAATCCAGGCGGTCCTGCTTCTGTTCCATGGCTTCGCCCATGGCCTTTAAGGCTGCGTCAAAATCTTTTTCCTTTACAGCGGCCCTGGCCTGGGTCCGCAGGGATTTTATGGAGAGACTGTCCATGGAAGAACGGACCTCACGGATCCTGGCCTTCAGTTCCCGGGCTTTTTTCCAGGTATCTTTGGAAACAATCAGCTCCCCGGTCTCCTTACGGATCTGCCGGATCTCGCTGAAACGGGCCGACAGGGCCTTATTTTCGGTGCGGACAGCGTCCATCTCCTCCTCCAGGGCCTTTAATTCCTCCCGGATGGGGGCTACGGCCTCTTTATATTCCGCCCTTGTTTCTGCCGCAAAGGCCGGGAAGGACAGAAGGCATCCCATAACAACGGTTGCGACCGCCAGCTTCATACATTTTTTCATTGTGCATCATATCCTTTCTTTTCAGTGTGGGACCGGAGCTTTTATACCATGGGACAGCGCATCCGAATTTTAATGCAGAAACGGCCCGCCGCAGACGGAAAAGCCCACAGGCGCGCTTCTTTCCCGCAGGACTGCTCCGGATAGGAATATATTACCAGGTCCATCTGCAATAGAAAAGGCGCAGGTTGCGGCAGTCCTGCGGCAGAAATGGGGCAAAATCATAAATGGAAGGAACCGGGGCTTCTGGAAAAGAAAAAGCAGATTGTATGCGATTAAAAACTTGAAGTTACAGCCGGGATATGTTATCTTTTTCACAAAACAGAGACGACTGCAAAGAATCACAGGAGGAATAATTCGATGAGAGGTGTTGAGACCAGGATTCAGGAGATCCGCCACAGGATCTTCCGCGAGGCGGCCCGTATGGCCTACCATACCGAGTGGCCCATTGACAAAAGGATCGAGGAGCTTCCATATAAGATCATCCCCGGGGAGGTTGGAAACTTCCGCAATGACGTGTTTTTAGAAAGAGCCATCGTAGGAGAACGGCTGCGCCTGGCCATGGGACTTCCCTACCGCGGGGCGGGAGACCCGGCCCCTGTATCCGATGGGATCGAGGCGGCAGACCGGCCGGAAACGTATTATACGCCGCCGCTGATCAATGTGATCAAATTTGCCTGCAATGCGTGTGCAGAAAAAAGGGTCATGGTGACCGACGGCTGCCAGGGCTGTCTGGCACACCCCTGTGTGGAGGTCTGCCCCAAGGATGCGGTGAGCCTGGACCGGACCAACGGGAAATCCAGGATCGATCCGGAGAAGTGCATTAAATGCGGCCAGTGTGCAAAGGTGTGCTCCTACAACGCCATCATTATCCAGGAGCGTCCCTGTGCGGCGGCCTGCGGCATGGACGCCATCCACTCAGACGAGAACGGAAAAGCAGATATCGACTATGACAAATGCGTTTCCTGCGGCATGTGCCTGGTGAACTGTCCCTTTGGAGCCATTGCGGACAAGTCCCAGATCTTCCAGGTGATCCGCGCCATCCAGACAGGAGAGCGGGTATACGCCGCTGTGGCTCCTGCCTTTGTGGGACAGTTCGGCCCCAAGGTGACGCCCGGAAAGCTGCGGGCGGCCATGAAGCAGCTGGGCTTTGCCGATGTATTCGAGGTTGCCATCGGGGCAGACCTCTGCGCGGTCCAGGAGGCTGAGGACTTTATAAAAGAGGTGCCGGAGCATATCCCCTTTATGGCAACCTCCTGCTGCCCGGCCTGGTCTGTGATGGCAAAGAAGCTGTTCCCGGAATACGCAGACTGCGTTTCCATGGCCTTAACGCCCATGACCCTGACTGCCAGACTCATTAAAAAGCAGCATGAGAAGGCAAAGGTGGTATTCATCGGACCGTGTGCGGCCAAAAAGCTGGAGGCCATGCGCCGCAGCGTCCGCAGCGAGGTGGATTTCGTGCTGACCTTTGAGGAGATGGCAGGGATCTTTGACGCCCGCCATGTGGATATTGAGAACATGGAGGAGGATCCCGACGGCGTCAACGACGCTTCCGCAGACGGCCGCAATTTTGCCGTGGCGGGGGGCGTGGCAAAATCGGTGGTCAATGTGATCAAGGAACGGTATCCCGATAAGGAGATCAAGGTAGCCAACGCCGAGGGCCTTAAGGAATGCAGAAAGCTCCTGACCATGGCCAAGGCTGGAAAATATAACGGGTATCTTCTGGAGGGAATGGCCTGTCCCGGCGGCTGCGTGGCCGGGGCCGGGACCATGCAGCCCATTAAAAAATCCCAGGCTGCCGTGGGGCTTTACGCCTCCAAGGCGGGCCACAAGACCTCCGACGGAACGGAATATGTGAAGGAGCTGGAGAAGCTGGTGGAATAGGATCCATGTAAAAACGAAAAACGCTTAAGCAGAGAAATGGTATCTGCTTAAGCGTTTTTTTATGTCATAGGAAAGTGCGTCCTATGACATAAAAACGCTCCGCGGGGATCGCCATGCGGCGGAAGGGAATTATGCCGCAGAAGCGGCCCGCCGCAGGCGGAGAAGCCCGCAATCGGGCTTCTTTATGGGCTGGTCCCGGAAATGCGCATCAGGGAGGACATGTTTTCAGCACGTTCTTTTACAGGAATCTCCGGAAGGGCATGATCAAGACCCGGAGCACGCCGTAAAAGAGTTTTTTACCTGCACTCATTTCCCGGGGCACATAGTTCTCGCCGTTGATGTACGTCCCCTCCGGCGTCATATACCGGCTGTACGTCTTGTTGACCTCTGCCTCTTTGCGGATGACAGCGTTTAATTCCGGGGAATCCACGGCCAGCATCAGCTCCGTATCCTGGTAGGTGCTCCGCATATCCATATTATAGGAGCCGACAATGCTCATGCGGTCGTCGATGAGGACGGCCTTGGAATGGCTGGAGTGTTCGCCCAGATATTCGTAGACACGGACGCCGGTGGCCCAGATCTTCTTTTTCTGGTTCAGATAGTCGGTGCAGCCCCAGGGATTGGCGCCGCTGGCCACATCGTTGGTGATGATCTCCACCAGGTCTGTTTTCTTACACAGGGCCGTAAGGTCTGCGTACATTTCCTTTCCGCAGATGATGTAGGGCGTGTAGACCGTGATCTCCTTTCCGGTCCCCATGAGGTGGCAGACGGTTTCCCACATCCAGGGCTCCTTATTGGAGGCATTGATGGGGTTGTGAAGGAGGGTGATCCGGTTGGTCTCCATGGTGAGGGCTTCATAATCCCAGGGCTCATAGGCGGACGGATAAGAGGACTTCAGGGCGTCAGCGTGGGCGGTAAGCCACTGGATGCATTCCTGGGATTTTTCCCGGTCGCCCATTTTCGTATACAGCTTCGCGTCGGGCAGCTCCCAGACAGACTGGAAATACTGCTTTAACTGATGGATGGAGGCCTCCGGGGCCCCGGCGGTCTCATAGATGAACAGCTCCCGGTCGATGTTTTTCACTGGCGTATAGTCTCCCAGGAACAGGTTAAAGGTATTCCTGCCGCCTAAAAGATACATCTGATCGTCAATGATCAGATATTTGTCATGGAGTCTGGCCTGCATTTTCCACGGTGCATAAAAGTGGATGGGATTATAGATCTTCAGCTCGATATTTTCATGGGAAGCCATGGCCTCGAACCATGGGCTGCTGTTCACATCCAGCATGCCGCTGAATCCGTCCACCAGCATCCGGATCCGGACTCCGCGTTCTGCTGCGGAAAGGAGAGATGCCATGATGTCCTTGCCGGCTTCATCCACATTAAAATCGAAGGTGGAGAAGATGATTTCCTTTTCGGCCTGGTCAATGAGGTTCAGACGGTAGAGGAGGGCGTCGGTGTTGTCGTCTATGTAGGCGGCCCGCTCAGCGCCGGGAAGCTCTGAGTAATATTTTGCGGAACGGATCCGGTCCAGGATCTCCTGGGGGACCTTTTTATGGGCCACATAGGGCAGGGTCAGCAGGAGGATGTAAAGGAGCAGCAGGAACAGAAATGAGACGCCAAAAAATTTTAAAATCCTGATCATAAGCAATTCACCTCAAAATGAAAGAAAAAATTAAAGAAAAGGCCTTGAAATTTTCACGGTACTTTATCATAATAAAAGTGTAGGGGAAATATCCATCATTCTTTACAGAAAGCGAGTGACAGCCGATGGAGCTTACATTTAACGGACAGATCGAACCCGGGTACATAAAGGAAGTAAAGGATATCCTGGAAAACCGGGAATTTATGCAGCTGGGAGCGTTTTCCCATCACCAGAGTACATCCAGACTGATGCACAGCATCAATGTATCCTATATATCCTGGCATATAGCCAGAAAGCTGGGGTGCGATGCAAGAATGGCCGCCAGGGCCGGACTGCTTCACGATTTCTGCCTTTATGATTTCAGGGAAAAGCCTCCCACAGGCGGCTTCCAGGCCTTTTACCATCCCAGAGTCGCGGCTAGGAACAGCCAGGAGGTCTTTGGGATCAGCGAGCGCGAGAAAAGCGCGATCCTTTCCCATATGTTCCCTCTGGGGCCGGTGCCAAAGAACCGGGAGGCGTGGATCATTACCATGGCCGACAAGATCTGTGCATCCATGGAATACTGCCATATCTATATCGCCCTGGAGCGGGGCCGCCGGGTGGTGGTCGCCGCCAACAACTGATCGTTCCAGAACTTAGGATACCGCGGTACAAAGAGAACGGCCGTCACTAAAAATAGTGGCGGCCATTTCTTTTCCCCTATTTCTGAGTACTATATCATACCGCATCCGGGTATTCAAGGAATAAATTATTAAATTATCATGAAAAATGTCGGAGGCCATGCTATAATATGGGTAAAAATAACAGAAGGAGACAGATATGGAACAGTTTCTGATCGTATGCCCGCTGGTATTTCTGGCGGGATTTGTAGACTCCATTGCCGGAGGAGGGGGATTGATCTCATTCCCGGCGTATATGCTGGCCGGGGTTCCCGTCCATGTGATCCTGGGAACTTCAAAGCTGAGCGCTTTTCCGGGATCCATCGTTGCAGCCTTAAGATTTGCCAAGAGCGGCTATATCCGTTTTAAGCTGGCCCTTCCCTGGGCGGCTTCTGCGGCCCTGGGAGCTGTGGGAGGAGCCAGCCTGGCCCTTAAGACCGATGAAAAGCTGATCCGCTCGCTGATGGTGGTGGTGCTTCCGGTGGTGGCCTTTTATGTGCTGAAGAATAAAGAACTGGGCGGCGGGGAGACTCCGGACCGGTCCGAGGATCCGGACGGATTCCGCCGTATGTTTTTTACAGGCCTGGCTGTCTCCTTTCTGATCGGCGGATACGACGGCTTTTACGGTCCGGGGACAGGGACCTTCCTGATCCTCGTATTCACCGGCCTTTTGAAGCTGGGGACCAGAGATGCGGCCGGGATCTCCAAGGTGGTCAACCTGAGCGCAGATATCGGGGCCCTGGGGACGTTTTTCGTCGGCGGAAAGGTGGATTATGCCCTGGGGATCGCAGCGGCCCTTTTCTGCATGGCAGGCAGCTACTTTGGAGCGGGGCTCGTGGTCAACAACGGGCAGAAGATCGTAAGGCCTGTGGTCATGGGCGTGCTGGCTCTGCTGTTTGTGAAGATCCTGGCGGGGTGACGGCCGTTCCCTGTCCCGGCGGCAGGCCGTTTGCTCTCTTGTATTCGGGGACGATCTGTGATATGATATCATGTGACTTTTTAGCGGTTCTTAAAAGGAGCCGTTCTGAGACCGGAGGAAAAAAATATGAAGTGGAAAAAATTTACGCTGAAGACCACCACAGAGGCGGTGGACTATATCAGCAGCCTGTTTGATGAGATCGGGATCCAGGGCATTGAGATCGAGGACAACGTGCCTCTGACCGAGAGCGAGACCAAGGGAATGTTCATCGACATCCTGCCGGAGCTGCCGCCGGACGACGGTACAGCCAGAGTGAGCTTTTATCTGGACGACGATGACGACGCGGAGGCCATCTTAAAAGAAGTGGATGAGGGGCTTTCTGAACTGCGCCAGTACGTGGAGATCGGTGAGGGGACCATCACAGCCTCTGAGACCGAGGACAAGGACTGGATCAACAACTGGAAGCAGTATTTCAAGCCGTTTACTGTGGATCACATCCTTATAAAGCCCACCTGGGAGGAGATCCCTGAGGAGCACAAGGACAAGCTTCTGATCCAGATCGACCCGGGAACGGCCTTTGGGACCGGAAAGCATGAGACCACCCAGCTCTGCATCCGCCAGCTGGAAAAATATGTGAAGCCGGGTGTGCGGATCCTGGATCTGGGCACTGGCAGCGGCATTCTCGGTATTACGGCCTTAAAGCTGGGAGCCGGTTCTGTATTCGGAACGGATCTGGACGAGAACGCCATTACCGCCGTCCATGAAAACCTGGAGGCCAACGGGATCCCGGAGGAGAAATTCGGAGTGGTCCAGGGAAATATCATCGATGAGAAGGAAGTCCAGGACGCTGCGGGATACGAGTGCTACGACATTGCCGTGGCCAATATCCTGGCCGATGTGATCATCATGATCCAGAAGGAGGTTCCGGTGCATCTGAAGCAGGGAGGGATCTTTATTACCTCCGGCATCATCGATATGAAGGAGCAGGCGGTCAGGGATGCGCTGTCCCAGAACGATGCCTTTGAGATCCTGGAGACCACCAGACAGGGAGAGTGGGTCTCCATCACAGCGAGGAAGCGGTAGTGTATCATTTTTTTACTGAAACGGAATTTTTTACAGAGTCTGAGGCCGTGATCACCGGGCCGGATGTGAACCATATAAAAAATGTGCTGCGGATGAAGCCGGGCGAGCAGATCCTTTTAAGCGACGGAAAGGGGACAAACTGCCTGTGTGAGATCACGGAGATCGAAAGCAGCCGGGTCCTGGCGCGGATCCTGCCGGAGCTGGTGGAGGACACGGAGCTTCCGGTGGAAGTGACCCTGTACCAGGGCCTTCCCAAGGGCGATAAGATGGAATTCATCATCCAGAAATGTGTGGAACTGGGCGTCTCCCGGATCGTACCAGTGGAAATGGCCCGGTCGGTGGTAAAGCTGGATAAGAAGAAGGAAGAGGCAAAAAGGAAGCGCTGGCAGGGCATTTCCGAAAGCGCCGCCAAGCAGTCCAAAAGGATGATCGTTCCAGAGATCGGACCGGTCCTTTCTTATAAGGAAGCGGTGGCTGAGGCGGCTTCCATGGACCTGTTCCTCCTGCCCTATGAGGATTCTGAAAGCCTTTCGGGAGCCGGAGGCATGGAGCTTACCAGAAGCCTGATCGGAGGACTGGAGCCGGGAAAGAAATGCGCGGTGCTCATCGGTCCCGAGGGCGGCTTTTCCGATGGGGAAGTGGAGGCTGCCAGAAACGCCGGGGCCAGGACTGTGACCCTGGGAAAGCGGATCTTAAGGACCGAGACGGCGGGGCTTTTTGTGCTTTCAGCCGTGGGGCTTCTTTTGGAGGATTGATTTTTTAAATGGAAAACAGAAAAGAAGTATATTTTGACAATTCAGCCACGACCCGGGTCTTTGACAGTGTCCGGGACGTGATGGTGGAGGCCATGACCTCCGATTACGGCAATACCTCCTCCAGACATATGAAGGGCGTGGAGGCGGAACGGTACATCCGGGAGGCCCGGGAGGAGATCGCAGGCTCCCTGAAGGTAAAGGAAAAGGAGATCGTTTTTACCTCCGGCGGAACGGAGTCCAACAATATGGCCCTCATCGGCGCCGCTATGGCTGCCAGAAGAAAGGGAAACCATCTGATCACCACCTGCATCGAGCATGCGTCCATCTATAATACCATGAGCTTCCTGGAGGAGCAGGGCTTCCGGATCACCTATCTTCCGGTGGATCAGGACGGGATCGTATCCCTGGACGCCCTGCGGGAGGCCATCTGCGACGACACGATCCTGGTCTCCATCATGTATGTGAACAACGAAATGGGAGCCGTGGAGCCGGTGGCAGAGATCGGGAAGCTCATAAAGAGCATCCGTCCGGACATTTATTTCCATGTGGACGCCATCCAGGCCTACGGGAAATATGTGATCCGTCCCAAAAAAGAGGGCATCGATCTCATGTCCGTCAGCGGCCATAAGATCCACGGACCCAAGGGAGTGGGCTTTTTATATGTGGACGAAAAGGTCCGGATCAAGCCCATCATCTTTGGCGGCGGCCAGCAGAAGGGAATGCGCTCGGGGACAGAAAACGTTCCGGGCTGCGCCGGTCTGGGCATGGCTGTCAGGGAGATCTATAAGGACCATGACGAAAGGGTGGAGCGTCTGTACGCCTTAAAGGACCGTCTGGTCCAGGGGCTTTCCAGCCTGGAGGGCGTAACGGTCCACGGACGGACCGGCAGGGATTCGGCCCCCCAGATCGTCAGCGCCGGCTTTGAGGGCGTAAGGGCAGAGGTGCTTTTACATGCCCTGGAGGACCGGGGGATCTACGTTTCCTCCGGCTCTGCCTGCTCCTCCAATCATCCGGGGGTCTCCGGAACCCTGAGAGGGATTGGCGTCAGGGAATCCCTGTTGGATTCCACCCTGCGTTTTTCCTTTGGCGTGTTCAACACGGAGGACGAGGTGGATTACTGTCTGGAGGTCCTGCGGGAGCTCCTTCCAGTGCTCCGCAGATACCGGAGGGCTTAAGAGCCAGAAGAACAGAAAATCAGATTTACAGAACAGAAGGAGAAATATGAATTACAGATCCTTTCTTATTAAATATGCAGAGATCGGCGTCAAGGGTAAGAACCGTTATCTTTTTGAGGACGCCCTGGTAAAGCAGATCCACCACCGTCTGAAACGGCTGGAGGGCGGCTTTACGGTAACAAAGGAGGCCGGGCGCATTTACGCCGAGGCCAGTGAAGCCTTTGATTTTGACGAGGTGGTAAACGCCCTGCAGCACGTGTTCGGCATCGTGGGCATCTGTCCCATGCTGCAGATCGAGGACAACGGCTATGAAGATCTGAAGGCCCAGGTGGTGCGGTACATCGGCGAGGCCTATGAAAACAAAAACTTTACCTTTAAGGTGGTGGCCCGCCGGGGAAACAAGCAGTATCCGGTGGTGTCTGACCAGATCAACAGGGACCTGGGCGAGGTGATCTTAAACGCGTATCCGGAGACCCGGGTGGACGTGCATAACCCGGACGTTCTCCTGCGGGTGGAGGTGCGCCATAAGATCAATATCTTTTCCGAGACCATCCCTGGTCCCGGGGGAATGCCCATCGGAACGGCCGGAAAGGCCATGCTCCTGCTTTCCGGCGGCATCGACAGTCCGGTGGCAGGGTACATGGTGGCCAAGCGCGGCGTGACCCTGGAGGCGACCTATTTCCATGCGCCGCCCTATACCAGCGAGCGGGCCAAGCAGAAGGTGGTGGACCTGGCGAAGCTGGTGGCAAAGTACACGGGCCCCATTAAGCTGAATGTGGTGAATTTCACCGATATCCAGCTTTATATCTATGACCAGTGCCCCCATGATGAGCTGACCATCATCATGCGCCGCTATATGATGCGGATCGCGGAAGCCATTGCAAAAGAGTCCGACTGCCTGGCATTGATCACCGGCGAGAGCATCGGCCAGGTGGCTTCCCAGACGTTACAGTCCTTAGGTGTGACCAACGCAGTCTGCGAACTTCCGGTGATGCGGCCGCTGATCGCCTTTGACAAGCAGGATATCGTGGATATTTCCTTAAAGATCGACACCTATGAGACCTCTGTCCTCCCCTATGAGGACTGCTGCACGATTTTCGTGGCCAAGCATCCGGTGACAAAGCCGAACCTTAAGAGGATCGAGATGTCAGAGACAAAGCTTTCTGAAAAGATCGATGAAATGGTGAAGACGGCCATTGAGACCAGGGAAGTGATCCGCTGTATTTAAAACAAAAACTGCCCGGAGCGGACCGCTTCCGGGCAGACTTTAAAGGGCTTATGATTCCACGATATACGGGGCCAGTACGGTAAGGATCTCCTCAGCGTCTCCCTCCGCGTGGATATTTAAGTCGATGGGTCTGGAAAGATCCAGGCTGAAGATGCCCATGATGGATTTGGCATCGATCACATAGCGGCCGGAGATCAGGTCGAAATCGGTATCAAACTTCGTCAGGTCGTTTACAAAAGACTTAACTTTATCGATGGAGTTCAAAGAAATTTTAACGGTTTTCATGTTAAAGTCCTCCCAGTTCATTATATAGATAAATTACGTTCTTATATTCATACTAAATGGACATCCCGCAAAAGTCAAGAGCCAGATTGCATGAAAATCGGGAATGCATGATTGAATTTAGACAGGAGAGAAGAAAATGAGAAAAGCTGCACTCCATAACCTGGGCTGCAAGGTCAATTCCTATGAGACAGAGGCCATGCAGCAGCTTTTAGAGGCTGCCGGCTACCAGATCGTGGACTTTGAGGAAAAGGCTGACGTTTATATCATCAACACCTGCTCCGTCACCAATGTGGCGGATAAAAAATCCCGCCAGATGCTCCACCGGGCCAAGGCAAAAAATCCGGAGGCCCTTGTGGTGGCTGCGGGCTGCTATGCCCAGGCGGCTGGAGAAAAGCTCCTGGAGGATACGGCCATCGACCTGGTCATCGGAAATAATAAGAAGGCGGAGCTGGTGCAGCTTCTGGAGGAGCGGCTGGCCGGACGGGAGCCCCAGGACGCGGTCATCGATATTTCCGCAGCCCAGGAATATGAAGCGCTCCACATTGAACGCCAGGCAGACCATACCAGGGCCTTTATCAAGGTGCAGGACGGATGCAACCAGTTCTGCAGCTATTGTATCATTCCCTACACCCGGGGACGGGTCAGGAGCCGCCGGCCGGAGGATGTGGAAGAGGAGGTCAGGACCCTGGCAGAAAAGGGATACCAGGAGATCGTCTTAACAGGCATTCACTTAAGCTCCTATGGCACAGACTTTAAGGAGGAGCCCCAGGACCTTCTGGAGCTGACAAAGCGGCTCCACCAGATCCCTGGCGTGAAGCGGATCCGGTTCGGTTCCCTGGAGCCCAGGCTGATCACCGAGGAATTTGTACGGCAGCTCTCTGCCATGGAAAAGATCTGCCCCCACTTCCATTTATCCCTGCAGAGCGGCTGCGACGCTACCTTAAAGCGCATGAACCGCCACTATACCTGTGAGGACTATTTATACCGGTGCGGGATCTTAAGAAAATATTTCAAGGATCCGGCCATTACCACTGACGTGATCGTGGGCTTCCCGGGAGAGACAGACGAGGAATTTGCAGAGACAAAAAAATTCCTGGAAACGGTCCATTTTTACGAGATGCATGTATTCAAATATTCGAGACGGGCGGGGACCCGGGCGGACCGGATGCCGGACCAGGTGCCGGAGCCGGTAAAGACGAAGCGGAGTGCAGAGCTTCTGGCCCTGGAGAAGGAGATGTCAAAGGCATACCGGGCCTCCTTTCTGGGAAGGGAGACGGAGGTCCTTCTGGAGGAGCCTGTGGAGATAGGCGGAGCCCGGTACATGGTGGGCCATACAAAGGAATATGTAAAGGCCGCTGTGCCGGAAGCTGGCGGAAAAAACTGCTTTGTCCGGGGAGTGTTAAAAGAATTCCTGACAGATGAGATCATTTATCTTGCAGAAAATCCGGATTTGGGGTAAAATAAGGAATAGCAACTAAAGGACGTGAGGACATTTATGGGCGATATCAGCAACACACAGTATTTCAGGGCAGTACAGGAAGAAAAGAAGATGGAGGTCAGCCAGGTCCTTCGGGAGGTTTACGAGGCTCTGACTGAAAAGGGATATAACCCCATCAACCAGATCGTAGGCTATATCATGTCTGGAGATCCGACGTATATCACCAGTCATAAAAGCGCCAGAAGCCTGATCATGAAGGTGGAGCGGGACGAGATCTTAGAGGAATTGATGGAAAATTACATCAATACGAGACTGAAATAGACAAAATGGCGGAAGCCAGAAAAGAACCATAGGGGGAAAGCGGCAGAACAGTTGGGGGATATGAGGCCAGCTGATTTTGTCGTGGAGAAAATGAGGATACTTGGACTTGATTTCGGATCCAGGACCGTGGGGGTGGCCGTAAGCGATGAGCTGCTTTTAACGGCCCAGGGACTGGAGACCATCGAACGGAAAGATGAGAATAAGCTGAGAAAGACCTGCGCCAGGATCGAGGAGATCATAAAGGAATACGGCGTGGAGGAGATCGTGCTGGGACTCCCGAAAAATATGAACAATACCGAGGGAGACCGGGTGGAGAAAACAAAGGAATTTAAAGAGATGCTGGAGCGCCGGACCGGGCTTCTGGTGACGCTCTGGGATGAGCGCCTTACGACAGTTGCTGCAGAAAAGGTCCTGATGGAATCCGGGGTACGGAGAGAGAACAGGAAAGCCGTCATCGACAAGGTGGCTGCCTGTCTGATCCTCCAGGGTTACCTAGATCACCATGGCCGGACCGTTACGAAATAGGAGAGAAAAAATGGAAGAAAGAAAGATCACGCTGGTGGACGACGAGCAGACCCTGGAATTTTACGTGCTGGAAGAGACAAAATTAAACGGATCAGATTATCTGCTGGTGACGGACGCCGAGGATGAGGAGGAAGAGGCCGACTGCTATATCTTAAAGGATATGTCCAGGGAGGGAGAGGCCGACGCTCTTTATGAATTTGTGGAGGATGAAGCGGAGCTAGAGGGCCTTATGAAGATCTTTGAGGAGCTTCTGGATGACGTGGACATTGAGACAAAGGAATAGGAAGTTATTTCATGAACGAAGAAAAGGTAAAGGATCTTTTGCGGGAAAAGGGGCTTAAGGTTACCAGCCAGCGGCTCATGGTCTTAAATATCCTGAGCGCCCACGGGGACGAGCACCTGACGGTGGAGGAGATCTATGACCTGGCAAAAGAGGAAAGCCCGGAGATCGGGCTTGCAACCATATACAGGACCGTACAGGTCCTTCTGGAACTGCATGTGATCGAAAAGGTCACCTTTGACGACGGTTTCGCCCGGTATGAGCTGAACGGAGAAGAGACGGGATCGGGCCACCGCCATCACCATGCCATCTGTACCCAGTGCGGGAAGGTGTATTCCCTGGAGACGGATCTTCTGGACACTTTGGAAAAGCAGGTGTTCGAGAGTCTGGGCTTTGAGGTTACGGACCATGAGGTAAAGCTGTATGGCCTTTGCAGCGCGTGCAGAAGAAAAGCGCAGAACGCAATGGAGGTTAAAACTTGAAGAACGCAAACAAAGACAATAAGAACTGCAAAGTAAAGATCATCCCCCTGGGAGGTCTGGAGCAGATCGGAATGAACATGACTGCCATCGAATATGAGGACAGCATCATCGTCATGGACTGCGGCCTGGCTTTCCCCAGCGATGATATGTTGGGCATTGACCTGGTGATCCCGGACGTGACGTATCTGACGGACAATATTGACAAAGTGAAGGGCTTTGTGATCACCCATGGACACGAGGACCATATCGGAGCCATCCCCTATGTGCTTAAAATGGTCAACGCTCCGGTCTACGGGACAAAACTGACCATGGGGCTCATTGACCATAAATTAAAAGAACACAATATGCTGAAAAACGTGAAGCGCAAGGTGGTAAAGCACGGCCAGTCCGTGAACCTGGGCTGCTTCCGTGTGGAATTTATCAAGATGAACCACAGCATCGAGGACGCCGCAGCCCTGGCAGTATTTACGCCGGCAGGCATCCTTTTAAATACCGGAGACTTTAAGATCGACTATACGCCTGTATTTGGAGATGTGACAGATCTCCAGAGGCTGGCGGAGCTGGGGAAAAAGGGTGTTTTAGCCCTTATGTGCGATTCCACCAACGCCATCAGAAAGGGCTTCACCATGTCCGAGCGGACTGTGGGAAAGACCTTTGACGCGATCTTTGCAGAGCACACCCAGAACCGGATCATCGTGGCGACCTTCGCTTCCAACGTGGACCGGGTGCAGCAGGTCATCAACTCAGCCTGCAAGTACGGAAGAAAGGTGGTCATCGAGGGCCGCAGCATGGTGAACGTCATCGGGACGGCCCAGGAGCTGGGATATATCAACATCCCCGACGGCACACTCATCGATATCGAGCAGTTAAAGAATTATAAGGAAGAGGATACGGTGCTCATCACTACAGGAAGCCAGGGAGAGTCCATGGCGGCCTTATCCAGAATGGCCTCCTCCCTGCACCGGAAGGTATCCATCACGCCGAGAGACGTGGTGATCTTAAGCTCCACACCCATTCCGGGAAATGAAAAGGCAGTGGCAAGGGTCATCAACGAGCTTTCCATGAAGGGCGCAAAGGTGATCTCCCAGGATACCCATGTATCGGGCCATGCCTGCCAGGAGGAGATCAAGCTGATCTATTCCCTGGTGCATCCCAAATATGCCATCCCCATCCATGGTGAATTCCGTCACAGGATGGCCCAGAAGGAGCTGGCAGAATCCCTGGGGATCCCCAAGGAAAACATTATGATGCTCCATACGGGCGATGTGCTGGAGATCGGCGAGGAGAGCGCCCAGGTCATCGACCATGTCCAGTCCGGCGGTGTCCTGGTGGACGGCCTTGGAGTGGGCGATGTGGGAAACATCGTTTTAAGAGACCGTCAGAACCTGGCCCAGAACGGGATCATCATCGTGGTGCTGACCCTGGAGAAATACTCCAACCAGCTGCTTTCGGGACCAGATATCGTGTCCAGGGGCTTTGTCTATGTGCGTGAGTCTGAGGATCTGATGGAGGAAGCCCAGGCCATTGTGGACCACGCCGTGGCTGACTGCCTGGAGCGGCACGTTTCCGACTGGGGCAAGATCAAGAACATCATCCGCGACAGCTTAAGCGATTTCTTATGGAAGCGGATCAAGAGAAACCCGATGATCCTTCCGATCATCATGGAAGTATAACGACCGTCCCAAAGGACGGGACAAAGGAGCCGTATGAGCAAACTGACAAAGGAAATCAATAAGATCAGCCTGGCTGTCATCGGCATTTCCGGCCGCCTTGTGTTTTACGCCCTGGTGCTGGTGCTTCTGGTGCTGGGCGTCAGAAAAACGTATGAATTCGGCCATGATATTTTCTATGCCCCGGGAATGGAAGCACTCCCGGGGACGGAAAAGACTGTGACCCTGGACGGTACAGAGTCGGTGGCGGACGTGGGAAAGCTCCTGGAGGATGCCGGTCTGATCCGGGACCATGTGGCCTTTTCCATCCAGGCAAAATGCTACGATTATGAGGTGAAAAAGGGAAGCTTTTCCCTGAATACCTCCCAGAGCTCCAAGGAGATCATCAATATTTTGGACGAGGAGACGAAAAAGGAGTAATGATCACTGACAGCAGGATCACAGATTATATCAATTCCCTGGATCCAGGAGACGGGGAGCTGTGCGACGGGATCGCCAGGGAGGCGGTCCGGTCCGGCGTGCCCATCGTCCGGCGGGAGACGGCGGCTCTTATAAAGACCATGCTCGCTTTAAAGAAGCCGGAGCGGATCCTGGAGGTGGGAACGGCTGTGGGCTATTCGGCTCTTTTAATGGCCCGGTCCATGCCGGAAACGGCACACATTACCACCATAGAAAAATACGAAAAGCGCATCCCCATTGCCCGTGAAAACTTTAAAAGGGCGGGGATGGAGGAAAAGATCACGCTGCTGGAGGGGGATGCGGGAGAGATCCTGGGATCCCTTTCCGGCTCCTTTGATTTTATCTTCATGGATGCGGCCAAGGGCCAGTATGTCCACTGGCTGCCGGACGCCTTAAGACTTCTGGCCCCCGGCGGACTTTTAATGTCCGACAATGTGCTCCAGGATGGGACCATTGTGGAGTCCAGGTACGCGGTGGAGCGACGGGACCGGACCATCCATGTCCGGATGCGGGAATACCTTTATACTTTAAAACATATGAAAAATCTGGAGACCGCCATCCTCCCCATCGGGGACGGGGTGGCCCTAAGCGTCCGGAAAGAAAGGGAAGACTCATGAGAAAGACTGAGCTTTTGATCCCGGCGGGAAGCCTGGATGTATTAAAGACTGCTGTGATCTATGGAGCCGACGCCGTTTATCTTGGAGGCGAGGCCTTTGGACTCCGGGCGAAGGCTAAAAATTTTACAAATGAAGAGATCCGGGAAGGGATCGCCTTTGCCCATGAGCGGGGCGTGAAGGTGTATATCACAGCCAATATCTTCGCCCATAACGACGATCTTCCGGGAGTGGAGGAATATTTTAAAGAGCTGGGGGAGATCGGCCCGGACGCTCTGATCATTTCCGATCCAGGCGTGTTTATGACTGCAAAGCGGATCCTGCCGGAGATGGAGATCCACATCAGTACCCAGGCCAATAATACCAACTACGGGACCTACCAGTTCTGGTATGGGCTGGGAGCGAAGCGTGTGGTATCGGCCAGGGAGCTTTCCTTAAAGGAGATCCGGGAGATCCGGGACCATATCCCCGAGGATATGGAGATCGAAAGCTTTATTCACGGGGCCATGTGCATCTCCTATTCCGGAAGGTGCCTTTTAAGCAATTATTTTACCGGCCGGGACGCCAACCAGGGAGCCTGTACCCATCCCTGCCGGTGGAAGTATTCAGTGGTGGAGGAGACCCGGCCCGGCGAATACATGCCGGTCTATGAAAACGACAGGGGAACCTTTATTTTTAACTCCAAGGATCTCTGTATGATCGAGTACGTTCCGGAGATGATCGAAGCCGGCATCGACAGCTTTAAGATCGAGGGGCGCATGAAAACGGCCCTGTATGTGGCCACCGTGGCCAGGACATACCGGAAGGCCATCGATGATTATCTGGAAAGTCCGGAGAAATACCGGGAAAATCTGGAGTGGTACCGGGAGGAGATCGGAAAATGCACCTACCGGGAATTTACCACGGGCTTTTATTTCGGAAAGCCTGGAAGCGACACCCAGATCTATGACAGCAGCACCTATGTGAAAAACTATACCTATCTGGGGACTGTGGAGGAAACGGATGGACGCGGCTTTGGGCGGATCGAGCAGAAGAACAAGTTTTCCGTGGGAGAGACCATTGAGATCATGAAGCCCGACGGCCGGAACGTGGAAGTGACGGTGAAGGGGATCTTCCGGGAAGACGGGGAAAGCCAGGAAAGCGCTCCCCATCCGCAGCAGGTGCTCTTCATCGACCTGGACGGCCAGGCAGAGCCGTATGATATCTTAAGAAAAAGAGAAGACTAAGGGGAAGGGAGCGGGGCCATGGAATTTCTGTTTTGGTTTTTTGGCGTATTCTGCCTGGCATATTACGGGGTGATCGTCTGCTATTCCGGGCCGTCCACCTCCTTCGCACCGATCTGGCTGGTGCTGTCCGCCTGTCTTTTTATCATTGCGACGGTGGTACACTTTTACGACAGGTTCCGGGACCGGATCTCGCTGCGCCTGGAGGTTTCGGCGGTGACGGCCCTGACTGCCATTTTTGTGGTCTTTGTGTGTGTGGAGATCGCCATGGGGGTCAACTTCTTTTCCCTGGATAAGCAGAGCGCCGATTATGTCATCGTCCTGGGCGCACAGGTGCGGGGAAAGGCTCTGAGCAGAACCCTGGAGTACCGTCTGGAAAAAGCCCTGGAATACGCCAGGGTCCATCCAAACACCGTTCTGGTGCTGTCCGGCGGTCAGGGGGTAGGCGAGGAGATGACAGAGGCGGAGGCCATGTACGAATATCTCAAGGCCCACGGCATCCCCGAATCCCAGATGCTTCTGGAGGAGCAGTCTGCCAGCACCTACGAAAATCTGGTATACAGCAAGCTCCTGATCCAGGAACGGGAAGCAAAAAGACGCCAGACCATCCGGGACGTGATGGCAGCGTCGGGCTATCTGTCCCCTCCCGACGAGGAGGTATCCATCCGCGTGGGGATCATAACCAGCAACTTCCACGTACTCCGGGCCAAGGCCATAGCCAGAAAGACCGGCATCCCCGGCATCACCGGTATCGCCGCCAAATCCGACCCGGTGCTGTTTTTACACTTCTCCGTCCGGGAATGCTTCGCGATCCTAAAAGATAAATTTGTGGGAAATATGTAGATACAAGGGGATCAAGGCCGGAAAGCCCTGGCGCAGGCTTGCCTGCAGAGGGGGTTCCGGCCTTGAGACCCGCCCAGTATCGTCACCGCCGGTCCAGTTTTCCATCCTGGAAATCCCATCCCCCTATATCTGCAATCGTAATCGTAATAGAAAGGAAGAAATCAATATGCACAGTCAGCGTAAGGAGATCGGAAGCTTGTCCGCATACAGAGTCCTGGATGCAAGAGAGATCCGGGAACTGAATTCAGAGGGCTTCGTCTTAGAGCATAAAAAAACGGGAGCCAGACTGTTCCTCATGAGCACCGACGACGAAAACAAGGTGTTCTGCGTGGGCTTCCGCACACCGCCGGGAGACAGCACAGGCGTTCCCCATATCCTGGAGCACAGCGTCCTCTGCGGTTCAGAAAAATTCCCGGTGAAGGATCCCTTTGTGGAACTGGTGAAGGGCTCCATGAACACGTTTTTAAACGCCATGACCTATCCGGACAAGACTGTGTATCCCATTGCCAGCTGCAATGACAGGGATTTCCAGAACCTGATGGACGTCTATATGGACGCAGTCTTAAATCCCAGGATCGGAAAAGAAAAAAAGATCTTCATGCAGGAGGGCTGGCATTACGAGCTTTCAGAGCCAGACGGCGAGCTGACCTACAACGGAGTGGTATACAATGAGATGAAGGGAGAATTTTCCTCGCCCGAAAGTCTTCTGGACCGGTATACCAAGGCTGCCATGTTCCCGGACACCTGCTATGGATTTGAGTCCGGCGGCGATCCCGAGGCCATCGTGAACCTGACCTACGAGGACTACCTGGCCTTCTATAAAAAATATTACCACCCCTCCAACAGCTTCATCTACCTTTACGGCGACATGGACATGGCGGAAAAGCTGGAGTGGCTGGACCGGGAATACCTGGGAAAATATGAGAGAGAAGAGGTAGATTCTGAGATCCAGATCCAGAAGGCCTTTAAGGAGCCGGTGGAGCAGGAGTATTTTTACTCTGTGTCAGAAACCGACGACGTGGAGAACGCGGTTTACCTTTCCTTAAGCACCCAGGCCGGAAACGAGCTTTCCCCCCGGGAATATATTGCTTTCCAGGTACTGGAGTATGTGCTCCTGGACGCTCCGGCGGCGCCCTTAAAGAAGGCGCTTCTGGACGCGGGGATCGGCGACGACATCATGGGCGGCTATGACAACGGGATCCTCCAGCCGTATTTCACTGTGGCGGCCAAGAACGCCAGAAAAGACCAGAAGGGAGAATTCCTGGCGGTGGTCAAGGGGACCCTGCGGAAGCTGGCCCTGGGAGGCCTGGATGAAAAGAGCCTGCGGGCCGGCATCAACCTGTATGAATTCCAGTACAGGGAGGCAGATTTCGGGTCTGCACCCAAGGGCCTCATGTACGGCCTCCAGTGCCTGGACAGCTGGCTTTACGGCGGCGATCCCATGATGCACCTGGAGTATGAGGAGACCTTCAAGGCTCTGAAAGAGGGAGCGGGAAACGGATATTTTGAGGGACTCATAAAGAAATATCTTCTGGATAATCCCTATGAGGCTCTGGTGATCTTAAGCCCGGAGCGGAACATGACCGCCAGACTGGAGGCGGAAACGGCAGAAAAGCTGGCGGAATATAAGGCGGGGCTTTCCCACGACGAGATCCTGGACCTGGTGCGGCAGACGAAGGAATTAAAGGAATACCAGGATACGCCCTCCACAAAGGAGGAGCTGGAGCTGATCCCCCTTCTTGGCCGGTCGGATATGGAGCCGGAGGCGGCGAAGCTGATCTTTTCTGAGACGGAGGTGGATGGGATCACAGTGGTTCGCCACGATACATTTACCTCGGGCATCGGATATCTAAAGGTGCTTTTTGATACCAGCCGCGTTCCGGTACAGGATCTGCCCTATGTGGGGCTTTTAAAGGCTGTTCTGGGCTATGTGGATACCGCCCGCCATACCTACGGGGATCTGAGCAGCGAGATCTTTTTAAACAGCGGCGGCGTGAGCTTTTCTGTGACCGCCTTCCCGGATCTTAAAAACGGCGGCTTTACAGGATTGTTTGCGGCCAGCGTCCGGGTGCTTTATGAGAAACTGGACTTTGGCTTTGAGATATTAAAAGAAATCCTTACGGAATCCATTCTGGAGGATGAAAAACGGCTGCGGGAGATCTTAAACGAGGTGAGATCCAAGAGCCAGATGCGGCTCATGAGTTCCGGCCATACGGCCGCTGTATCCAGGGCCACCTCCTATTTTTCGGACGTTTCCTACTACAACGAGATCACAGCCGGCATCGATTATTTCCAGTCTGTGGAGCAGTGGGTACGGGAGTTTGACAGTAAAAAGGGAGAGATCATCGCAGGCCTTAAGAGAGTCATGGGGGCCCTTTTTACAAGGGACAACATGACGGTCAGCTACACGGCGGACGACCGGGGCTTTTCCTTCCTTCCGGAAGCCATGAAGAAGCTTTCCCAGGCATTGCCGGAGGGTGAGAAAAAGACGTATGCAGTGAAGGCGCCGGGGATCCGCCGGAACGAGGGCTTTACCTCCTCCTCCAAGGTCAATTATGTGGCCCGGTGCGGCAGCTTTGCGGGCAGCGGCTATCCGTATACCGGAGTGCTCCGTCTCCTTAAGGTGGCATTAAATTACGATTATCTCTGGATCAATCTCCGTGTCAAGGGCGGCGCCTATGGCTGCATGAGCGCCATCACCCGGTCCGGGGACGGGTATTTCGTATCCTACCGGGATCCCAATATGAAGGAGACCAACGACATTTACGAGGGGATCCCCGAGTATCTGGAACATTTCGACGCCGACGAGAGAGACATGGCAAAATATGTGATCGGTACCATCAGCGAGCTGGATACGCCGCTGACACCATCCCAGAAGGGAGCCAGGGGCCTGGCCGCCTGGTATTCCGGACTGACGGACGAGATGGTCCAGAAGGAGAGGGATGAGATCTTAAATGCCAGAGTGGAGGATGTGCGGGCCCTTTCCGGTATCGTGCGGGAGGTTTTAAAGACCGGCGCTCTCTGTGCCATTGGAAATGAAGAAAAGATCAAGGCGGATGCGGCCATGTTCGGTGCCATCCAGCCTCTGTATAACGGAACGGCGTCAGAAGACGGGCAGTAATGCCCGCCCTCCGGCGCCTTATGGGAGGAATTGAATGAACAAAAAATATAAATCCGGCTTTGTGACCCTGATCGGGCGGCCCAATGTGGGAAAATCCACGCTGATGAACCATCTGATCGGCCAGAAGATCGCCATTACCTCAGAAAAGCCCCAGACCACAAGAAACCGGATCCAGACGGTCTACACCGATGACCGGGGACAGATCATCTTTCTGGATACGCCGGGGATCCACAAGGCGAAAAACAAGCTGGGAGAATACATGGTAAGCGTCGCCGAGCATACCTTAAAAGAGGTGGACGTGATCCTGTGGCTGGTGGAGCCGGGGACCTACATAGGAGCCGGAGAGCAGCACATCTTAAAGGTGCTGAACAAGGTGAAAACGCCGGTGATCCTGGTGATCAACAAGATCGATACCGTAAAAAAGGATGAGATCATAAAGACCATGGACACCTATAAGGATGTGTACCGGTTTAAGGAGATCATCCCCGTATCGGCCATGAGAAAAACCAATACCGATACCCTGATCCGCACCCTGTTCCAGTATCTGCCGGAGGGCCCCCAGTATTATGACGAGGATACAGTCACAGACCAGCCCATGCGCCAGATCGCCGCAGAGCTGATCCGGGAGAAGGCGCTGCGGCTCATGTCCGACGAGATCCCCCATGGGATCGCTGTGGTCATCGAGCGCATGGAAGAGCGGGATAACGGGATCTTTGATATAGAGGCTACCATTGTCTGTGAACGGGAGTCCCACAAGGGGATCGTCATCGGCAAGGGCGGATCCATGCTGAAAAAGATCGGCACCGCGGCCCGGATCGAGATCGAGAATCTGATGGACGCCAAGGTCAACCTGCAGCTCTGGGTCAAGGTCCGCAGGGAATGGCGGGACAGCGAGCTTTATATGAAGAATTACGGGTATAACCCAAGGGATATCTAAATTGTCATGAGGGAACAGATAAGTGTCACCGGAATGGTCCTGATGGCCGCTCCGGTGGGGGAATATGACCGGAGGCTGGTGATCCTGACCCGCGGACGGGGAAAGATCACCGCCTTTGCCAGGGGCGTGAGACGGCCTGGGAACCAGCTTATGGCCGCGGCGGCCCCCTTTGTATTTGGAAAGTTTCTGCTGTATGAGGGCCGCGACGCCTATACCCTGGCGGGTGCGGAGGTGGAAAATTATTTCCGGGAGATCGCCGGGGATATGGAGGCAGCCTGCTATGGCTCCTATTTCCTGGAGATGGCCGATTATTATGGAAGGGAAAATATAGACGCCACGGAGACGCTGCGGCTTTTATACCAGTCCCTGCGGGCTCTTTTAAAGCCGTCGGTCCCCAACCGTCTGGTAAAGCCCGTATATGAGCTGAAGCTCATGGAGATCAATGGAGAATACCGGGAGCTTCCCCTGGGCCGTCTCAATGATTCCACCCTGTACGCCTGGCAGTACGTCCTGGCCGCTCCGGTGGAGAGTCTGTATACGTTCACCCTGACGGACCAGGTACTGGGAGAATTCGTCCGGTGCGTGGAGCAGAACAAGGAAAGATTTATTGATAAAACGTTCCATTCCCTTGACATTTTGAACGCAGTAATGGATAATGCTACGTAAGCACCAAGCTGCGGGGCTCCGGCAAAGATCCATGCCATGGGGCCTGGAACAACTCAGGAGGTCTGAAAGATCCATGAACCGAATCAGAAATACATGTCTCTGTGCCCTGACGGGGCTTGCCGTATTTTGTACGGCGGCCTGTACCCGCGGTCCGGCGCAGGCCTTTGAACCCACAGAGGACAGCCTGTACATCACCGGCAGCGGCCAGGTCACCAGCGCTGCCATAGAGACATACGAGAAGGACTATTACACAGAAGAAGGATTAAAGGCCTTTGTGGAAGAAAACCTGGCAGCCTTCAACCAGGACGCGGCCAGCACAGCCGGGGACAAAGAGAAGGCCCCAGCGGTCTTAAATACGTGTACCCTGGCAGACGGGACTGCCTCCCTGCTCATAGACTTTTCTTCTCCGGCGGCCTATATGGAATTTATGGCCGCGTATCCGGATGAGGAGAGCGGAGTCCAGGTAAAGGCCCTGTCCATCCTTTCCATGGAAGAAGCAGAGCTTGGGGACGTATCCCTGACGGCTGCGGCAGGAAAGGAAAAGGGAACGGCCGTACCGGCGGACCAGGTCAAGAAAAAATCAAAGCTCCATGTGGCCGTGGTCGAGGGCCCGGCGCTTTTAGAGACCGACGGAGCCATCCAGTACATTTCCGACGGAGTGACGCTGACGGGAGAAAACGGGGCCAGGACCCCGGACGGAGGCGTGTCCTATATAATTTTTAAATAAGGAACATACAGGGCGCTGTCCTGAAAACAGAATGAAGAGGAGAGACGATATGGAAAAGACAATGGAAAAGATCGTAGCGCTTGCGAAATCCAGAGGCTTTGTTTACCCGGGATCCGAGATTTACGGAGGTCTTGCCAATACATGGGATTACGGCAACCTGGGCGTAGAGCTTAAGAACAATGTAAAGCGGGCCTGGTGGAAAAAATTCATCCAGGAAAGCCCCTATAACGTGGGTGTGGACTGCGCCATCTTAATGAACTCCCAGACATGGGTGGCTTCCGGCCATCTGGGAGGCTTCTCCGACCCCCTTATGGACTGTAAGGCATGTAAGGAGCGTTTCCGCGCCGATAAGCTGATCGAGGACTATATGGCAGAAAAGGGCATTGAGCCGGAGACAGGGATCGACGGCTGGACCCAGGAAGAGATGAAGAAGTATATCGACGACAACAACATCTGCTGTCCCAGCTGCGGAAAGCACGATTTCACCGATATCCGCCAGTTTAACTTAATGTTCAAGACCTTCCAGGGCGTGACCGAGGACGCCAAGAATACGGTATATCTCCGTCCAGAAACGGCACAGGGTATTTTCGTAAACTTCAAGAACGTCCAGAGAACCTCCAGAAAGAAGCTTCCCTTTGGTATCGGTCAGATCGGTAAGTCCTTCCGTAACGAGATCACTCCCGGAAACTTCACCTTCCGTACCAGAGAGTTTGAGCAGATGGAGCTGGAATTTTTCTGTAAGCCGGGAACGGATCTGGAGTGGTTCTCCTACTGGAAGCAGTTCTGCATCGACTGGCTGCGGAATTTAGGCATTAAAGACGACGAGCTGAGAGCCCGGGACCATTCCGCAGAGGAGCTCTGCTTTTACAGCAAGGCCACCACGGACCTGGAATTTTTATTCCCCTTCGGCTGGGGCGAGCTCTGGGGAATTGCAGACCGTACCGACTATGACCTGACCCAGCACCAGAACACCTCCGGTCAGGATATGACGTATTTTGACGACGAAAGCAGTGAGAAATATATCCCATATGTGATCGAGCCGTCTCTGGGAGCTGATCGTGTGACGCTGGCCTTCTTATGCTCCGCATATGACGAGGAAGAGATCGGCGAAGGCGACGTAAGGACCGTTCTCCACTTCCATCCGGCCATCGCTCCGGTGAAGGTGGGCGTGCTGCCCTTATCCAAAAAGCTCAACGAGGGTGCAGAGAAGGTGTACGCAGAGCTTTCCAAATATTATAACTGTGAGTTTGACGACAGAGGAAACATCGGAAAACGTTACAGAAGACAGGACGAGATCGGAACTCCGTTCTGCGTGACCTATGACTTTGATTCTGAAACTGACGGAGCCGTTACGGTCCGCGACCGGGATACCATGGAGCAGGTACGGGTACCCATTGCAGAGTTAAAGGCATATCTGGAAGAAAAATTTGAATTCTAAATACGGAAGCAGGTCCCGGAAATGCTTTTCGGGCATCCTGGACCTGGAAGATCCGTAGAGGAAAAGAGGCGGCTGAAGGCTTTTTAGCAGTTGGCAGCCTCTTTTCTTAGAAAGGAAGCAGAAAATGGAAATAAAGAATGTAGTTCTGGCATCGGCGTCTCCCAGAAGGAATGAGCTGCTTTTGCAGATCGGGATCCAGCCGGAGATCGTGGTGAGCCACGTGGTGGAACGGGTCACTTCCAGCGTGCCGTCGGAGGTGGTCATGGAGCTGGCGTCCCAGAAGGCGGCCGATGTGGCAGCCGGGAGGAAGGCCGGGGAGACTGTCATCGGCTCCGACACGGTGGTGGCCATAGACGGGAAGATCCTGGGAAAGCCAAAGACCCACGAAGAGGCCCGTGAGATGATCGGGATGCTGTCCGGCCGGGTCCACCAGGTGTACACGGGCGTCTGTGTGATCCTTAAGGGAGAAGACGGAAACGACTGTTCCAGGGTCTTTTTCGACAAGACCGATGTGGAGGTGTATCCTCTGACAGAGGAGGAGATCTTCCAGTACGCCATGTCCGAGGAACCCATGGACAAGGCCGGGGCCTACGGCGTCCAGGGCTTTTTTGCCAGGTATATCAAGGGGCTTAAGGGCTCCTATGCCAATGTCATGGGACTTCCTGTGAGCAGGCTGTATCAGGAACTGAAGGAATTAAACGGAATTTAAGGAGTGCCGAAGATGATCAGACTGATCGTATCAGACATAGACGGGACCCTCACAGAGGATGGGGGAAGCCGGCTGGACCCGGAGCTTTACGAGGTGATCCTGAAGCTCAAAAGCCAGGGGATCTATTTTGCGGCTGCCAGCGGCCGTCATTCAGCCAGCATTGAATATATTTTTGATCCAATAAAGGATAAGATCTTTTACATCGGGGATAACGGGGCGTATCTGGGCTGCTATGGCAGGGAGCTTTTTCTGACCCGGTATAAGCAGGAGCTGGCCATGGACGTGATCGCCGATATGAAAGCCGCCGGTCTGGACGTTTTAGTGGACTGTGCGGACTGCGCCTATACGGATTCCAGGAATCCGGAGTTTCTCCAGTGGATGTTAAACGGATATCATTTCCGCTTAAGGAAGCTGGAGGATCTGAGGACCCTTGCTGAGCCCATTGTGAAGATCGCCGGCTGCCGTATGGAGGGCCTGGGAAGCCGGGCGGACGGGTTTAAGGAAAAATACGGAACGAAGCTTAAAGTGACCCTGGCGGGAGAGCAGTGGCTGGATACCATGGATCCGGGAGTCAGTAAGGGCGCGGCGGTGAAGCTTCTCCAGGAAAGCCTCATGATCCGTCCTGAAGAGACCATGGTATTCGGCGACCAGTTAAATGATATCGAGATGTTAAACCAGGCGTATTACAGCTTTGCAGTGGCCAATGGACGGCCGGAGACCCGGGCCGCCGCCAGATTTCTGGCGGATTCCAATGGAAACCAGGGGCCGTTGAAGATATTAAAGCTGTTGGTGGAGCGGAAATAATGGAAAAGAAGATGAAAAAACGAAAAAGCGCGTGGATATGCCGGGCGGCTGTCTCCATGGCGGCCATGGCGGCAGCCGTATGCTTAGGGGGCTGCGGCGCAGTGGAAACGCTGTATTCCGGAAAAGGAGAAAAGGAATACGGAAAGGCGGAGACCATGGTGATCCTGACCACGGAGCGGCTCCGCTACGAAAACGTATATTCAGAGGAGATCTGGACCGCAGAGGTGGACGGCGGCGGAACGGCCTTTGAGACGGTCCTCACAGGCCAGATCCATGATTTTTTAAAGGAGCTGAAGGTCATGAGCCTCATGGCCCGGGAGAAGGAGATCACCCTTTCCAGCCGGGAAAAGGAGCTGGCCAAAACAGCGGCCGGCCAGTATATGGACGCTCTGGGCTCTGTCCAGGCAGAGGAGTTCGGGCTGACAGAGGAAAAAGCGGAGGCCTTGTATACGGATTACTGGACGGCGGAAAAGCTGGTGGAGACCATTACAGGGGATATGAACCTGGAGGTCAGCGACAGCGAGGCCAAGGTGATCTCCGTGGCCCAGATCCAGGTTTCCGACAGGACCCGGGCAGAAGAGATCCGTTCAAAGATCCAGGAGGAGGGAATGGATTTTTTTGCCGCAGCCAAGGAATATTCAGAGGATCCGGAGATAAAAAAACAGCTCTGGTACGGCCTCATGGGAGAGGAGTATGAAAAGACGGCCTTTTCCATGGCATCCGGAGAGGTGAGCCCGGTGGTGGAGGACGGAGGGAAATATTACATCCTGAGGTGCGAAAACGATTACGATGAGGCTGCCACCAGAGTCCGCAAGGAGCAGATGATACGGGAAAAGAGAAGCGCTGCCTTTTACAGCTCCTACCAGGCGTTCCAGGCGGAACACCCACTGACCGGGGATGAGGAGCTGTGGCAGGGGCTTACGGTCACTGGGAGTCCGGCTGTGACGGCGGATTTTTTTGAGATCTTTGAGACGGTATGTGCCGGGGAGGAACAGGTATGATCGCATTGCGAATCGAGGAACAGAAGAAATTTACCTCGGGGCTTTTTATCGGAGAGCTGTTCGATCAATTTCTTTTAAGGGAGGCGGACATCGTTACCTTCAACCGGTTCACCATCGACGGCCGGGTGCGCCGGGGATACTATACAGGAGAGGAGCAGGGGAAGATCGGTGAGTTTTCCTCCTGGAGGACCATAAAGCCCGTATGCTTTTCCCTGATCCGGGGAAAGCGTCTGCCGGAGACCTTCCGCATCGTCCTCTGCCTGTCGGAGGAGGCCAGGAGCCGGTTCGTACAGGCCCATGCTCCGGGGATCCTGCCGGAGCAGGCAGGCGGCCTTTATATCAACATCCAGTATGAAAACCAGGAAATGACCTGTGTTACGGGCACATCCATGAACGTTTTCACCATGGACCGGACCCTGGAGCGGGAATGGGATGAGAGCGTAAAGCAGTTTTTAAAAAGAAGCGGGATCGCGTTTACCTGTTAGGAGGCGGCAGTTGAATTTTGATAATTACAGATATTTTGCAGCAGCGGCGGAGGAGTTAAACTTCACAAAGGCGGCCAGAAAGCTTTTTATGACCCAGCAGGCCCTCAGCAAGCAGATCGACAAAATGGAAAAGGAGTATAATACCCGGCTGTTCAACCGGGAAACGCCCATGAGCCTTACGCCGGCCGGAGAGTGTATGTACCGGCACGTCTGCCGGATCCTGGACAATGAGCGGCAGATGCGGGCAGAGCTGGACGCGGTCCTGGGGCAGGAAAGCCGGAATCTGGTGGTGGGCGTCTCCTATTTCCGCAGCAGTATCCTGATCCCGCGGATCATGAAGGAGTTTTCAGGGCTTCATCCGGAGATCTGCGTGACCGTGAAGGAAAAGAACCTGGCGGGCTGTGTTGCGGATCTAAAGCTTGGAAAGCTGGATCTGATGTTTGGTTATCATATGGAGGATGATCCGGCCCTGGTCTCCCACCGGCTGTCCCGGGAGGAGACCGTCCTGGCTGTACCGGAGCCCATGGCAGCGGAATGCCTGTCTTCGGAGGAAATCCGAGGCTTTAAAGAAGAGGGGATCGTCTCGCTGCGTCCTTTTTCCGGCTGTCCCTTTGTGCGGATGGATGCAGATACGTGGATGGGGGAGCAGTTTGACCGGTATTGCAGGGAGGACGGCTTCGATCCGAAGATCTTTGTCATATCCCAGAGCGTCCTTACGGTGCTGGAGTGCTGTGCCGAGGGCATCGGGGCAACGCTGGTCCCTGCCGGCTATCTGGACCATCTGACGGCGGAGCAGAGAAGGGGGATGGTATTTTTCAGATGGAGATATCCGGATGTCACACTGTTGGGGGCCGTCCTTCATCTGAAGAGCAGCTACATCACAAAGGCAGCCATGGACTTTGTGAAGTGTTCACAGAAAATATGCGGAGAAGAGGAATCTCTTTGGAATGGATTCTTTTAGTTGTGCCATGCGACAAAAACGTTGTTTGTTAAAAATGACGGAAGAAGATAAAATAATCATAAAATATTACTAAAAAAGGAGAAAGACTTATGCAGGCAGACAAAAAGAAAAAAGAGTCCATGAGCATGTGGAAGATCATCCTCATCGTAAACCTGGCTGTGTACATCCTGTCGTTTGTGATCCCGTCGGGAGCGTACCAGAGAGATGGAAAGATGGCAGTTCCAGGCACCTATGAGGTGGTGGAAAAGACGTATCTGAACCCGGTGGATGTGATCCTGGCCGTGGGAGATACGGTATATTCCTCCTTCGGAAAGCTGTTCGTGACACTGATCATCATGGGCGGCATGATGGGGATCGTCAACTCCACAGGAGTCCTGGACCGGGCCCTGGGGAATCTGATCCACCGGCTGAAGGATAAGGCCCTGGCGATCATTCCGATCTATGTATTTGCCACAGCCCTTTTAGGCTGTGTGGGCTCCATGATCTCCACGGTGATCCTGTTCGTTCCCCTGGGACTTCTGATCGCCAGAAAGCTCCGGGCAGACCGGACCTTTGCCGTTGGCCTTGTGATCCTGGGCTCCTTCACCGGCTTCATGTCCTCCCCCATCAATCCCCTTACTGGCGTTATGGGACAGGAGATCGCCGGACTGGTTCCTTATTCCGGCGCAGGTCTCCGGACCATCGTAACGATCCTCAATGTGGCGGTGGTTTCCGCATACCTGGTATGGTGGGCAAAGCGCTGCCAGAAAAATACAGCCATATACGAGGCGGATTTCGGCGGAGAGGAAGACATGGAGAGCGGAGAGTATGAAAATACATATAAGCCTCTTTCCGGCCGTGAAATGGCGATCCTGGCGATCTTCTTCGGCGCATTTATCTTTTTTGCCGCCGGCGGCCCGACCCTGGGCCTGGGCATGACCCAGTTAGGCTCCATTATGCTTCCCGTTGCCTTTGTGGAAGGGATCCTGGCCGGATACAGCCTGGACGATACCATGAAAAACTTCGTAAAGGGAACCCAGTCCATGTGCGGCGTTATGGTATTCATGGTCCTGGCCTCCATTATGAGCATTATTTTAAACCAGGCGGGAGTCCTGGACTCCATCGTTTATTACATCTCCATCCCCTTAAGCCATTTAAGCAGCGCTATGGCGGCTGTGGGAATGTTCATTGCAAATGCGTTCATTAACGTATTCATCGGCTCTGGCTCCGGCCAGACTGTGGTTGCCATGCCGATCATGGCTCCCTTAGCCGATGTGGTGGGCGTTACCCGCCAGATGGCAGTGCTCACCCTCCAGTATGGAGACGGCTTTACGAACCTGTTCCTGCCCACCAACGTAAACCTTATGGCATGTCTTGCCATGGCCGGTGTGGACTTTAAGCGATGGATGAAGTTCCTGGTGCCCTGCTATGCGATCCTGTTTGTGATCATGGTCGCTTCCATCTTCATCGGAACTGCCATCGGATTTTAAGAGGAGGCCGGAAATATGGAATATAACGAAACCTTACAGGAAGAGCTGGTCCGCCTGTCGGATGAGCTGGAGGAGCAGACCCTCCGCCTGCGCCATGAGATCCATCAGTGCCCGGAGCTGTCCTTCCAGGAATTTAAAACCAGCCAGCTGGTGATGCGGGAGCTGGACCGCATCGGGATCCCTTATGAAAAGAGCCCCCAGGAGCCGGGGATCATCGCTGTCATCGACAGCGGCCGCCCGGGTAAGTTCCTGATGCTGAGAGCCGATATGGACGCCCTTCCGATCCAGGAGAAGACGGGGCTTCCCTTTGGCTCCCAGGTCCCCGGGGTCATGCACGCCTGCGGCCACGACGTCCATACGGCCAATCTCCTGGCCGTGGGAGAGCTTCTTTTCCGCACCAGAGAGCGCTGGAACGGAAAGGTAAAGCTGGTGTTCCAGCCGGCAGAGGAAAACGGCGGCGGCGGCCGTGAGATGATAAAGGCAGGACTGATGGAGGAGAAGCCGGACGCCTGCTTTGCCCTTCATGTGAAAAACGGGGCCAGCGGTCTCATTTACTTAAAGCAGAAGTACCTGTCTTCCTATTCGGACGGCTATACGCTGACGATCCATGGCCGGGCAGCCCACTCCTCCATGCCGGAGGAAGGCGTGGATGCCATTTACATTGCGTCGGCAGTGGTGTCCGCCCTTCACGGGATCGCGTCCAGAAACCTTTCGCCCATGGCCCAGGCCACACTGAACGTGGGGACCATCCACGGCGGTTCGGCGCCCAACATCATTGCAGACCAGGCAGTCCTGGGCGTGATGATGAGGAACGTATCCAGGGAATCCAGGGACGTGATGCGCCATCAGATCGAGACCCTGGCAAAGGGGATCACAGAATCCATGGGAGGAACCTGTGACATCGCCTTCCGGGCCGGATATCCGGCAGTCTACAACGATGTGGAGTTTACAAAGACCGTGGAGCAGGCCTTCCGCAGCAATGCGGACCGGCTTTATGAGAACATGGGAGACGGCCGTCCGGAGGGGTGGCTGGTCACAGACCTGGATCCCATGCTGGGAGCCGAGGACTTCGGGTTCTTTGCCCAGGAGGCCCCGTCCTGTATGATCTTTGTGGGAACGGGAGGGGATGCGCCCATGCACAATCCCGGTTTCCAGGTGGACGAGCGTTACATCAAGCTCTGCACCAGAGCCATGGCTTTTGTGGCGGCAGAATATCTGAAATAAAAAAGGGGCCTGCGGGCCTCTTTTTTTCGTAGGAAAAAGCGTCCCATCTGCTGGAAAGAGGGCGGGATCCGGAAGAAATCTTTCTCTCCCAGATTGCAGAAACTCCGTCTTTGTAGTAAAATAAAGACAGAAAACTCCTGGCAGGGAGGTTTCATATGGGAAAAAAGAAAGGGGAAGCAGAAACTATGGAAAAATTTTCTGAACTTCAGTATGTCCGCCCGGATATGGAAAAGGTCCTGGGAGACATGAGAGCAGTCACAGAGGCTCTGAAAAATGCCGCAGACTTTGGGGAGTTTAAAGCGGCGTACATGGATTATGTGAATACGGATATCCAGGTCTCCACAGCCAGACAGCTGGCCCACATCCGGAACACCATCAATATGATGGATGAATTTTATGAGACAGAGATGGGATATTTCCACGCATGGATGCCCAAATACGAGATCCTGGTAAAGGAAATGGGAACGGTGATCTTAAATTCTCCCTTTAAGAAGGATATGGAGGAGGAATTCGGCTCCATCCTGATCCAGAATATGGAGGTGGGACAGCTCCTTTCCAGCGAGGCCGTGGTGGACGATATGGTAAAGGAAGCAGAGTTAGCCAACCTGTATTCCAAAACTGTGGCCGGTGCGTCTGTGGAATTCCGGGGGGAAATGTGCAGCACCTACGGCCTTTTAAAGCATATGCAGAGCACAGACCGCCAGGAGCGGAAGGAAGCGTTCGAGGCCTGGGCCCGTCTGTTTGAGGGGATCTCACCGAAGATCGACGAGATCTATGACGGTCTGGTACAGCTCAGAGCCGGAATGGCACAGAAGCTGGGCTTTGAGAGCTTCATCCCGATGGGATATTATAAACGCCGCAGATACGATTACAACGCAGAGGATCTGAAGGTATTCCGCCGCCAGGTGCAGGAGGTGATCGTCCCCGCCTGTGTGAAGCTGTATGAGCGTCAGAGAAAGGCCCTGGGCGTGGATACCCTTCATTATTATGACGAATCCATTTCCAGTCCCCAGGGAAATCCGGTTCCTGTGGGAGACCGGGACTATATGGTGAAAAAGGCCCAGGAAATGTACCGGGAGCTGTCTCCGGAAAGCGGGGAATTCTTTGATTTTATGGTGGAGCACGAGCTGTTTGACCTGGAGACCAAAAAAGGAAAACGGGTCGGCGGCTACTGCACCTCCCTTCCCCTGTACCATGCGCCCTTTATCTTCTCCAACTTCAACGGGACCCAGGCGGATGTGAACGTGCTGACCCATGAGGCCGGCCATGCCTTTGCTGGCTTTACGGCGGATAAATTCCAGAAGACCCCGGAGCTCTGCCACAGTACCAGCGAGATCAATGAGATCCACTCCATGGGCATGGAGCTTTGGACCTATCCGTGGATGGAAAGCTTCTTTGGAGATAAGGCGGAGCAGTACCGGAAGGAGCATTTAGCCGATGCTCTGATGAAGATCCCGTATATGGTCTGCGTGGATGAATTCCAGCACCGGGTATTTGAAAAGCCGGAGATGACGGCCATGGAGCGGAGAGCCGTATGGAGTGAGCTGGAGAAAGTCTATATGCCCTGGAGGGATTATGACGGAAACGCCTTCCTTACAGGCGGCGGATTCTGGATGCAGAAGCAGCACATTTTCCTGTATCCCTTCTATTATGTGGACTACGCCATGGCCCAGATCGGCGCCTTCGAGTTCTATACCAAGATGAAGGCAGACCGGAAGGCCGCATGGGCAGATTATTATAAGCTGTGCCAGGCGGGAGGCTCCATGGGCTACTTTAAGCTCTTAGAGTACAGCGGGCTCCACAATGTATTAAAGGAAGGTTCCGTAAAGGAGGCGCTGAAGGCGGTCCTTGAGGAGCTGGAGGTATAATAAAAGAGATCTGCGGTTTATGCCGCCCGGGGCCGGGAACGTATCCTGGCTTCGGGCGGCGTTTTTGCGGCCGGAGATCCGGACAGATTGTTTTGCTAGCACTCACTTCGCGCGAGTGCTAAATTTTTATTGACATTTCCATCCAAAGGTATTACAATATCCATTGTTGCAGGAAAAATAGCCGTCGTCTGACGGAGACATACATTCAGAACAGCAGAAATATCGAAGGAGTGGATTTTTTATGGCAAAGAGCGGAAGTTTATCCATTAACAGCGAGAACATTTTCCCCATTATCAAAAAGTGGCTGTACTCAGACCATGACATTTTTTACAGAGAACTGGTGAGCAACGGCTGCGACGCCATCACAAAGCTGAAAAAGCTGGCGCTGATGGGCGAGTACGAGGAGCCGGACGGAGTGGAATATAAGGTGTCCGTTACCGTAAACCCCAAGGAAAAGACCATCCAGGTCTCCGATAACGGTCTGGGAATGACCGAGGACGAGGTGGAGGAATATATCAACCAGATCGCCTTTTCCGGAGCCCAGGACTTCTTAAATAAATACAAGGACAAGGCCAACGAGGACCAGATCATCGGTCATTTCGGACTGGGCTTTTATTCTGCGTTCATGGTGGCAGACCGCGTGACCATCGATACCTTATCCTATAAGGCAGACGCCAGGGCGGTCCACTGGGAGTCCGAAGGCGGCACAGAGTATGAGATGACCGACGGGGACAAAACAGAAGCAGGAACCACCATCACCCTTTATTTAAACGACGACAGCACGGAGTTTGCCAACGAGTACCGGGCCAGAGAGGTCCTGGAAAAATACTGCGCCTTCATGCCGGTGGAGATCTACGTGGCAGACGAGACGGCAGAGCCCCAGTACGATACCATCGAAAAGGATGAGCTGACCGATAAGGACACCGTGATCGAGACCATTGTGGAAGAGGCAAAGACCGAGGAAAAGGAGAACGAGGACGGTACAAAGGAGACTGTGGAGGTTTCCCCAGCAAGAGAAAAATATAAGATCTTAAGACGGCCCGAGCCCATCAACGATATCCATCCCCTGTGGAATAAGCATCCCAACGAGTGCACAGAGGAGGAATATAAGGAATTTTACCGCAAGGTATTCATGGACTTCAAGGAGCCCTTATTCTGGATCCACCTGAACATGGACTACCCCTTCAACTTAAAGGGGATCCTGTACTTCCCCAAGATCAATATGGAGTACGAGAGCATCGAGGGAAAGATCAAGCTGTATAACAACCAGGTGTTCATCGCCGATAATATCAAAGAGGTGATCCCGGAGTTCCTGATGCTGTTAAAGGGCGTCATCGACTGTCCGGATCTGCCCCTGAACGTATCCAGAAGCGCCTTACAGAACGACGGCTTTGTGAAAAAGATCTCCGATTACATCACAAAGAAGGTGGCAGACAAGCTTTCCGGCATGTGCAAGACCGACCGGGAGAATTATGAGAAATACTGGGACGATATCAATCCCTTCATTAAATTCGGCTGCTTAAAGGATGAGAAGTTTGCAGAAAAGATGAACGATTATATCATCTTTAAAAACCTGGACAGCAAATATCTGACCCTGAAGGACTGCCTGGATGCCAATAAAGAAAAGGGCCATGAAAACCAGGTGTTCTATGTGACCGATGAAAAGGAGCAGAGCCAGTATATCAACATGTTCAAGGAGGCCGGCCTGGATGCGGTGATCCTTCCCAATGCCATCGATTCCCCGTTCATCTCCCATCTGGAGCAGAAGAACGAGAAGGTGAAATTCCTCCGGATCGACGCGGATGTCAACGAGACCTTTAAGGAGAAGGAAGAGGACGACGAGGCCGCAAAGGAGCAGGCAAAGAAGGACGCAGAAAGCCTTTCAGAGATCTTTAAGAAGGCCCTTGGAAACGATAAGCTGGAAGTGAAGGTGGAGAAGCTTAAGAATGAGTCGGTGGCCTCCATGATCACCGTTTCCGAGGAGAGCCGCAGAATGGCCGATATGATGAAGATGTACAGCATGTACGGCGGCGGCGCAGACATGTTCCCGGTATCGGAGACTCTGGTGTTAAACGCCAATAACCAGCTGGTGAAATTCGTGCTGAACCACAAAGACGGAGAGAACACCGGAAAGATCTGCCAGCAGCTTTACGATCTGGCCAAGCTGGCCCATGGAAGCCTCTCTCCGGAGCGCATGACAAAGTTCATTGCAAGAAGCGGCGAGATCATGATGGACATGGCCCGGGAAGAGCAGTAAAGGACGTTTATGGAATATAAAAGACGGGACTATTTTATCACATTTACTATGCTGGGACTTTCCGCAGCGGCCCTGATGGCGTACCAGTACGCCGGGGCCCTGCTGTTCGGCCTGGCTGAAACGTGGGCAAAAAGCCAGGAGACCGGCGTTTTCCGCTGGTTTTCCTGGCTTTTTGACTCTCCCTGGACCGCTGTGCTGGTGAAATATCTGTTCGTCATCGGCGGCGCCTATCCGATTATAGCCCTCCTTTTGTGCCGGGTCCCAAAGTTTAAGGGAAAGCTTCAGCCCCTGTCCCTGGCGGCCTTTCTCCTGTGTCTCATCGCCGCCATGGGGATCGGGAACGTTTTTAATCTTCTGGGCAATCTGGTGAACGCCTTTTTCTCCGCGTTCAACGGCAGGACCATTGAGGAAATGAACCCGGCGGCGGAGATGATGATGGACATGACGCCGTCCATGGTCATTTACGCCTGCTTTCTGGGACCGTTCATGGAGGAGCTTCTGTTCCGGGGCATGATCTTAAAACGGGCCAGACGGTTCGGAGACCGGACGGCGGTGGCGTTCACAGCGGTGCTCTTCGGGCTCATGCACGGAAACCTGCTGCAGTTTTTCTATGCGGCTGCCATCGGCCTGATCCTGGGCTACGTGGCCGTAAGGACCAGCAGCATCCGCTATACGGTCCTGATGCACATGGCCATCAATTCCTTCAGCACCGTCATGGTGGCCGGGCAGGATCTGGTGGCAGCGGCCCTGGGAGACCTGGCAGCGGTCCCTTATTCCATGGCATTCCTGGCCTTCCTCGTTTTTATGACAGCCGGCGGGGCCATGGTCCTCTGGCGGTTCGGCCCCATCTGGTACCGCCAGGTGACGGCCCATAACGGGGAAAAGAGCCCATGGAAAAAGTATGTCTACTGGAATCCGGGATTTCTTCTGTTTCTGGGACTGTGCCTGCTGGAGATGATCGTGTACCTGTTTTGAGGAAAAGCTTTTCCGGGGGATTGACTTTCCGGCAGTGAGATCCTATAATATGTAGTAATGATTACTACATCGCGCAGGGCGCGGTTTTAAGCTGGAGGAAGCGGTATGAGATATAAGATTATAGGGGACAGCTGCCTGGATCTGACAAAGGAAATGAGAAAGGATCCCTGCTATTCCATGATCCCTCTGACACTGATGGTGGGAGAGCGGCATTTTGTGGATGACGAGACCTTTGACCAGAAGGAATTTATAAAAGTAGTAAAGGAGTACCCGGAGTGCCCGAAATCGGCCTGTCCGTCTCCGGAGATGTTCAAGGAGGCGTACTGCTGCGAGGAAGAGAACGTGTTTGTGATCACTCTTTCCGCGGCCTTAAGCGGAAGCTATAACAGCGCGGTCCTGGCGAAGTCCCTTTATGAGGAGGAGTACGGGAAGAAAAATATCCTGGTGCTGGATTCAAAATCTGCGTCCAGCGGCCAGTTAAATATCGCCATGTATATCCGGGAGCTCTGTGACCAGGGCCTGGAGTTTGACGAGATCTGTGAAAAGGCTGCTGCCTGCCGGGACCGGATGAATACGTATTTTGTCCTGGAATCCCTAGATACGCTGAAAAAGAACGGACGCCTTACGGGGCTCCAGGCATTTTTTGCCACCAAGTTAAACATCAAGCCGGTCATGGGTGCGGACAACGGCACGATCATCAAGCTGGACCAGGCCAGGGGGATCCAGAAGGCCCTGCAGCGTATGGCGGAGATCGCCGTGAAGGAAGCTGGGACCACAAAAGACAAGCGTCTGGTGATCGCCCACTGCAACGCCCCGGAGCGCGCCCAGTTCATGAAGGAAAAGCTCTGCTCCATGGCAGAGTTCAAAGAGGTGGTCATCACCGATACCTGCGGGGTGTCCACCGTATACGCCAGCGACGGAGGCGTGATCTTAGCATTATAGGAGCCAGAAAAGGGCCGGGAGTATCAGTACTCCTGGCCCTGATAAATTTTATTTTCTTTTAGATACCTGGCCATGGAATTCAGCACCAGACGTTTGTTTCCGCTCCATAAGGGGGCCGTCAGCAGGGATCTGGGCCCGTCGCCGGTGAGCCGGTGGATCACCGTTTCCGGAGGAAGGAGCTTTAAACAGTCTCCCACCAGCTCCAGATACTGGGAAAGCTCCAGGACCTGGAAGGCGCCCTGGCGGTACAGCCGGTCCAGGTCAGTGCCCTTTAATACATGGAGGAGCTGAAGCTTGATCCCGTCGATCTTAAGACCTGCCAGGTACCGGATGGTTTCCAGCATATCCTCACGGGTCTCACCCGGAAGCCCCAGGATCACATGGACGATGACCGTCAGGCCTGCGGCCCGCAAACGGCGGAAGGCATCCTCAAAAACGGGAAGCCCATAGCCGCGGCGGATGAACCGGGCGGTGGACTCATGGATGGTCTGGAGACCCAGCTCCACCCATACGGGCTTTTCCTGGTTCAGCCGGGAAAGGAGAGCCACAGTCTCATCCGGCAGACAGTCGGGCCTGGTGCCGATGGACAGGGCGCAGACCTCCGGCAGGGAGACGGCCTCTGTAAACAGGGCTTCCAGATAGGAAAGAGGGGCGTAGGTGTTGGTGTAGGACTGGAAATAGGCGATGTACAGGGCATCGGGACCGGCCTTTTTCTCCACCAGTTTTTTTGCCAGGTCCGCCTGCTCACGGAGAGAGAGCTGCTTTTTGGCGGCAAAATCCCCGGAGCCGCCCTGACTGCAGAAGATGCAGCCGCCCCGGCCCACAGAGCCGTCCCGGTTGGGACAGGTCATGCCGCCGTCCAGGGCCAGCTTATATACTTTTCTGCCAAACATTTCTTTTAAATGAAAATCCAGAGAATGATAGGGTTTTCCGTTCCAGCTGTTCATGTTTTACAAAACCTTTCCACGAAACTATTGCAAGTATGTCGGTATCTATTATATAATGGGAAAAGGCTGGCTGGCAAGGACCAATGACAGCCATATGGAAAAAGGAGATGGATCGATGGAAAAAAATTTGCTGTTACAGCAGCTGGACGGCGGGAAGGCCGCGGACTTCCTGGAAAAAATGTATGGAAAGGACCATGCAAAGGAAAATAAAAACCGGTATCTCCATGTAATGGAGGGCTTTGTCCAGGCCTTTAAAAATACAGACATGTATCTGTTCACCTCCGCTGGCCGTACAGAGATCAGCGGAAACCACACGGACCACAACCATGGAAAGGTCCTGGCAGGAAGCATCAACCTGGACTGTGTGGCTGCGGCCGCAGCCAACGGGACCGATGAGATCCATATCATCAGCGAGACCTACAACCAGAGGTTTACGATCCGCCTGGACGACCTTTCTCCCAGCGAAAAGATGGCGGGGACCATCGATCTGACCAAGGGAATGTTAATGGGCTTTCAGGAGATGGGGTACAGGATCGGCGGCTTTGACGCCTTTATCACCAGCAACGTCATCAGCGCTGCCGGAGTCAGCTCCTCTGCATCTTATGAGATGCTGATCTGCTCCATGATCAATACCTTCTTTAACGGGAATAAAGTGGATGTGGTCACCTACGCCCATGTGGGAAAATATGCGGAAAACAAATACTGGAACAAAGCTTCCGGCCTGCTGGACCAGATGGCCTGCGCCGTGGGCGGCATGATCACCATTGATTTTAAGGATCCCTTAAAGCCAGTGGTAGAAAAGATCGATTATGATTTCGGAGCCCAGGACCACAGCCTGATCATTGTCCAGACAGGAAAGGGCCATGCGGATCTCAGCGCGGAATACTCCTCCATCCCCTCGGATATGAAAAAGGTGGCTGCAGTGTTCGGAAAAGAGGTCTGCGCCGATATCACAGAGGAAGAGGTCATCGCGCGTGTGACCGAGGTAAAGGAAAAGGCCGGGGACCGGGCGCTCCTTCGGGCGCTTCATTTCTTCGAGGAAAATAAGCGGGTGGAGAAGGAGGTCTGCGCCTTAAAGGAGGACCGGTTTGAGGACTTCCTGGAGCTGATCACTGAATCAGGCAATTCCTCCTGGAAGTGGCTCCAGAACTGTTATGTGCCGGGAAGCGAGGAGCAGGGCATCACCACCGCTCTGGCCCTTACAGAGCTGTTTCTTAAGGAAAAAGGCTGCGGAGCCTGCCGGGTACACGGCGGCGGTTTTGCCGGCGTGATCATGGCCATGATCCCCAATGCCCTGGCGGACGAGTATATTGCATACATAGAAAAAGCCATGGGCCAGGGAAGCGCCTACCGCATGAGCATCCGTCCCTATGGTGCCGTGTGTGTCAATGATTTTATATAAGATGGGATACAGAAAAAGAAACAGAACACCTGGCCGGCCATTGCGGCTTCTGGCGGCAGCGGCCCTTCTGGGAAGCGCCCTGGCGCTTTGGGGCTGCGCTCCGGACGAGGAGGCAAAGAGAGAGCGGCAGTGTGTGACTTTGGCCGGAGGGCTCCACGGGGAGCTTATTCACAGGGAGGCCATCGCCCTGGCTGATTCAGTTAATACCTCTGAGTCCACGGTCTATGTGGAGCTGAAGGAGTCCAAGGGTTCTCCTGTGAGCCTGGAAAACCTGTGCCAGGGGAAATATGATCTGGCCCTGGTATCTGGAGATGTGGTATATGATGCCTGGAACGGGGAAGGGACCTTTGAGGGAGAGAAAAAAGAGAATTTCCGCATCCTCATGGCCTGTTATCCTGCGGCGTCCCAGTGGCTGGCCCGGAAGGACTCGGGCCTGGCCTTCGTCCATGAACTGGACGGCCGGAATCTTTCAGCCGGAACGGCGTTTTCGGAGACGGGAATGGCCTCTGCTGCGGTCTTTGACGCTTTGGATATGGATGTGAAGGAAGAAAATTTCTGGCAGCGGGGGATCGAAAACAGTACAGGGATCTTAAGAGACGGGACCGTGGACGGGATCCACGGCTTCCTGGAGGCTCCCGCAGACGTTTTCATCAGACTCTCAGAGGAAATGGAGGTTTCAGTCCTTTCCTATACGGAGGAGGAGCTGGACAGGATCCTGGAGATTAATCCGGGATACCAGAGGCTCACGCTCCCGGCAGGAACATACAGGGGTCAGGAGGAGCTTGTGAGGACCTTTGGCTTTCCGGTGTTTTTATGCGCCGGAGCGGAGATGGAGGATGGGCTGGCCTATGAGATCGTCAGGGCCATGGATGAAAATATAGGAAAAGCGGGAGATCCGCGCCTGGCGGCCATGGAGGATAAATCCTTTTTATGCCAGGATGGGTCTGGGCTCCTTCACGAAGGGGCCAGACGGTATTATCAGGAAAAGGGATATATAGATTAAACAGCTAAAAATAGCGGCGGCTTTACGCAAGGAGGGTTATATTATGTTATATAAGCAGCTTATCGAACTTTTCGATATTTTAGACAGCGCTTCGGCATCCGGAGCACAGGTGGTGGAATATTTCCGCTCCATCGTTCCGGACTGTCAGGTGGAGACTTACCCGTTGGAGGGGCCCAAGGGCCACACAGATATGGTGCGGATCCTGATCCCCGGAAGGAACGGAAAGAGCAAAGGCGGCTCTGCAAAGACCATGGGTATCTTAGGCCGTCTGGGCGGCCTGGGAGCAAGACCGGAGCAGCTGGGCTTCGTTTCTGACGGAGACGGCGCTTTAACGGCTCTGGCAGTGGCTGCAAAGCTTCTGGATATGCAGAAAAAGGGTGATTTCTTAGAGGGAGACGTATTTATCTCTACCCACGTATGTCCCGACGCGCCCACCACGCCCCATGAGCCCGTTCCGTTCATGAACTCCCCGGTTGAGACCTGGCAGGTAAATAAGGAAGAGGTTACCGATGACCTGGACGCCGTTTTAGTGGTGGATACCACCAAGGGCAACCGGATCATCAATCACCGCGGCTTTGCCATCTCCCCCACTGTGAAGGAGGGATACATCTTACGGGTCAGCGAGGATCTTCTGGATGTAATGATCAGCACCACAGGACGGCTGCCCCACGTATTTGCCTTAAGCCAGCAGGATATCACTCCCTACGGAAACGGCCTGTACCACTTAAACAGCATTTTACAGCCGGCAACAGCCACCAAGGCCCCGGTGGTAGGCGTGGCAGTGACCACAGAGACCACAGTGGCAGGCTGTGCCACCGGAGCTACCCATCTGGAGGACCTGGAGGATGCAGGACGGTTTATGCTGGAGGCAGCCAAGGCCTTTGGAAATGGTCTGTGCTCCTTCTACGATGAAGAGGAATTTGGACGGATCCAGAAGCTGTACGGCTCCATGGAGCACTTCCAGACCCTGGGGAAACAGTAATCGGAGAGTTATAAAACATCGGCTTTGATGTATGTCGAAAAACAGGGAAATACATGGTATTTTGAGAAATGTCTGATAAAATCATATTGAAAGGAGGTCTTTCAATATGAGAGAAGACGATTTTGAGGTATATCTCCGGAACACGAATCTGTCGGAAAATACCATCGCATCCTACAAATTTGCTGTCAAGCAGTATTTCGCCCAGTTCGATACGGTGACGCAGAAAAAGCTGCGGGACCATAAGATGTGGCTGATCGAATCCTATAAGCCCAAAACGGTGAATTTAAGGATCCGCGCCATCAACTGCTACCTGGACAGCATTGGAAAGGGAGAGTGGAAGCTGCAGTTTGTAAAGGTGCAGCAGAAGGCCTTTCTGGAGAATGTGATCAGCGAGGCGGATTATGAGTATTTTAAAAGCTGCTTAAAGCGGGACGGAGAGCTGTTCTGGTATTTTGCAGTCCGCTTTATGGCAGCCACCGGGGTCCGGGTCAGCGAGCTGATCCAGATCAAGGCGGAGCATGTACAGATCGGATATATGGATCTGTATTCCAAAGGCGGAAAGCTGAGGCGGATCTACATACCGAAGCTTTTGCAGGAGGAGGCGCTGGCCTGGTTGGAAGGAAGAAACCAGACCAGCGGCTTTCTTTTTTTAAACAAGCAGGGACGCCGGATCACCACCAGGGGTGTGGCGGGACAGCTGAAGGTCATGGCCCTCCGGTACGGCATCGATCCGGCGGTGGCCTATCCCCATTCCTTCCGCCACCGGTTTGCCAAAAGCTTTCTGGAACGGTTCAATGACCTGGCCCTGTTGGCGGACCTTATGGGACATGAGAGCATTGAGACCACCAGGATCTATCTGAGGAGGACCAGCACCGAGCAGCAGGCCATCGTGGACCGTGTGGTGGACTGGTGAGGCCCGGTACGGCGTATTTTCCACTCTTTCCTCATGAAATCGTAAGAAAAATATCATGGTTCATCCCGGGAAAAAATTTGACAGGAACCCTTATAATCTGCTAAAATGGGTTACGGTATGTATATAAATCCGGAAATTCCCGGAGATGGAGAGTATCAATGACGGATGAAGAGAAAGTAACGGAAAAAAGGAATAAGGTACAGCCGGAGGAGAATATTGAACGGCTGAAAAAGATCCGGCAGAAAAGGACCAGCGGCGTTTCCATGAAATATATGGCGGGCGCAGGCGCGGCTGTGGCAGTCGTGATCGTCGTGGCTGTGGCTGGAGGCGTTCTGGGAAAGAGCGGGGAAAGCCGGGCCGGAAGGATAAAGGTGGAGACCGTAGAGGCGTCCCTGGAGACGACGGCTCCGCCGGAGACCAGCGGGGAACCGGCGTCCATTGTTCTGGAGACCACCCTTTCGGCGGAGGAGATCGCCGAGAAGGAGCATGATGAGGCGGTCCAGAAGGTCCTGGACGGTTATGCAAACCTGGGGATCGCCGGGGTATCCGGCTATCTGAATGTGAGAAAGATCCCGGAGACCTATGGAGAGGTGGTGGGAAAGCTTTTAAGCGGCGGTGCCTGTGAGATCATCGACACCTCCACCGACGGCTGGTATAAAATATCCTCCGGCGGCGTCACCGGCTATGTCAGCTCCCAGTATATCTATACGGGCGACAAGGCGAGGGAGGTGGCGGCGGAAAACGTCATCGAGCGGGCAGTGGTCAGCACAGATAAACTGAATGTGAGAAAAGAGCCCAGCCAGGACAGCGAGATCATGGGGCAGGTCTATAAGGACGAGCGGTATCCGGTGGAGAGCATCCAGGACGGCTGGGTGCAGATCGACGACGGATATCTTTCCGCAGACTATGTGACCGTCCGCTATGCCCTCAATGAGGCCCGGAAGCAGGATATGCGGACCACGGTCTTAAGTCTTTATGAGAATCTGGGCGTTTCCAACGTGAGCAACTATCTGAACGTCCGGGATAAGGCCAGCGAAAGAGACGGAAAGATCATTGCAAAGCTGCCCAGCAACGCGGGCTGTGATATCCTGGAGACCACGGATGACGGATGGTATAAGATCCGCTCCGGAAAGATCACGGGTTATGTGAAGTCAGAGTACATACTGACAGGCCAGCAGGCGGAGGATAAGGCCATGCAGGTGGCAAAGCTCATGGCCATTGCCAACACCGACGGCGTCAATGTACGGTCCGAGCCCAATACGGAATCCAGTATCTGGACCCAGATTGCCAGCAGTGAAAAGTTCCTGGTGGCCAGCCAGCAGGACGGCTGGGTGGAGATCGAGCTGGATGATTCCACTGCGTTCATCTCCAGCGACTATGTGGATGTGAAATACGGCCTCAATGAGGCGATCCCCTATACTCCGGTGGTGGAGGCCCCGGCAAAAGGAAATGGAAGCACTGGAAGTTCCAAGCCGTCTGGCGGGACCACATCAAAGCCTGGTAAGGGCGGAAGCTCCAAGCCATCCGGCGGAAGCGCCAACGACGGGGCGGCCGGTTCCAGCGCAGGAAGCGTTTCCTCGAAACGGGCACAGATCGCCAACTATGCCGTACAGTTTGTGGGCAATCCTTACGTATGGGGAGGCACGAGCCTTACAAACGGCGCGGACTGCTCTGGCTTCACCATGTCTGTCATGGCACACTTCGGAGTGTCCCTGCCCCACAGCTCTTCCGCTCAGGCGGGCTGCGGAAAATCCATCAAATCCAGCCAGATGCGGCCTGGAGATCTGGTATTCTATTCCGGCAGCGGCGGCGGGATCAACCATGTGGCCCTTTATATCGGCAACGGCCAGGTGGTCCATGCCTCCAGTAAACGGACGGGAATCAAGATCTCTTCCTGGAATTACAGGAGCCCGTCAAAGATCGTCAACGTGCTGGGAGACTAATGCGGCAGCGGCCGGCTTCCTCCGCCGGAGGAGCCCGGCCGGGGCAGGTCTTTGGTTTTCTGGCTGCGGAATGGAAAAGCCTGCACCTTTTTTGCGGCTGTCCCATATGATAAAGTACAACCTTAAGTAAAAAAGGAGATTTATCATATGTGCTGCAATCGAAATAATTTTGTGAACAACGGATGTTACAGAAACTGTCGGAACACCTGCTGGAACAGCTGGTGGTACCAGAACTGCGGCTGCCAGAGTACAGGAAATATTGGTTCCGCAGGCTGTGGCTGCGGAAATACTGGAAACGCTGGGAACCATGGTGGCTGCGGCTGCGGAAATACTGGAAATGGTGGAAGCTGCGGCTGCGGAAACAGCGGAAACGCCGGGAACAACGGTGGCTGCGGCTGCGGAAACAGTGGGAACGCTGGAAACAACGGCTGCGGAAATACCGGAAACACTGGGAACTGCGGCTGCACTGGCAGCGGCGGATGCTGGATGGAGGTGTACTGCAACGGCCAGTGGTGGACCATCCGGTGCCAGGCCGGAAGATACGGGTGCCGGACGGAATAACAGAAACAAAAAGGCGGGCGGGAGGCTGTGCTTCCCCCTGCCTTTTACATATCGGGCAGGAGCCTGGCCGGAAAACGGCCGGAGAGAAAGAGGAGGGGTTATATGAACAGAAAGGAAATGGGACTGATGGCTGGCATCGGGCTTCTTATGGTGGCCGCGGCGGTGCCGGGAACGGCCCTGGCGGATACGGTATATGTGACGGCGGGCAATTTAAACTGCCGGGAGGGAAAATCCACAGACAGCGCAGTTCTGGGAACGGTACCCAGGGGGACGAAGATCCAGCGGGAATCGGACGACGGAACCTGGAGCCGGGTGACGGTCAACGGAAACGCGTGTTATGTGGCCAGCCGGTATCTGAGCAGCCAGGAGCCAGCCAGTGTCCTGGATGGGAAGTCAGCCGTACAGGTCCATGAAAAAAATGTACATGTGGAAAGCTCGAAGGACGTGTTCCTGGACAAAAACTGGGAATTTGCTTCATTTTCCAAGATAAACAGCGAGGTGGCGGTGTATTATAAGAACGGAAGGGCGGACCGGAAGGGAAAGACGGTCTGTGTCAATGCGGGCCATGGGACCCGGGGCGGAAGCTCCATGAAGACCCTCTGCCATCCGGACGGATCTCCCAAGGTGACCGGAGGGACCACAGGAGCCGGAGCCGTGTATGCGTCCGCCATATCGTCCGGGATGACTTTCGCAGACGGGACGCCGGAAAGCACAGTGACCCTGGCCATGGCAAAAAAACTGAAGGATAAGCTGCTGGCAGAGGGCTATGACGTGGTGATGATCCGGGAGGAGGAAGATGTGCAGCTGGATAATGTGGCACGGACGGTGATCGCCAACAATACGGCAGATATCCATATTTCTCTGCACTGGGATTCCACCACATCCGACAAGGGCTGCTTTTTCATGAGTGTCCCGGATCACAGGTCATACCGGGCCATGGAGCCGGTGGCCTCCCACTGGCAGTCCCACAACGCCCTGGGGGAAAGTCTGGTAAAGGGGCTTAAGGAAAAAGGAAATAAGATCTTTTCATCGGGCGCCATGGCCATGGATCTGACCCAGACCTCTTATTCCACCATCCCCAGCGTGGATATTGAGTTGGGGGACAAGGCATCGGATCACTCGGACGCGGCGCTTGAAAAGCTGGCAGACGGTCTGGTCCTGGGGATCGGAAGATATCTGGATGGGCAGAAGTAGGCATACAGCAATGAGGCTGTACATAAGGACGAAACAAGAGAGAGGCCCGCAGGCGGGCTTCTCCGTCTGCGGCGGGTTGCTTCTGCGGCAAAGTTTCCCTTCGCCCCATGAAGATCCCCGCAGAGCGTTTTTTATGCCATAGGGTGCCATTTCCCATAACAAAAATACCGGAACCATCCAAAACGGTATGGTCCCGGTATTTTTGTATTGACAGAATAAAACATGGAGCATATGGGATTCGAACCCACGGCCTCAACAATGCGAATGTTGCGCGCTCCCAACTGCGCTAATGCCCCGGATCTCATAAAAAAGAAAATGGAAGCAATGGGGCTCGAACCCATGACCTCTCGCGTGTGAGGCGAACGCTCATCCCAGCTGAGCTATGCTTCCAAAAATGTTTTCCAACTAAACGTTAGTATAGCACCAAACGGAAAATTTTGCAAGTTTTTTGTATACAGGAATTAACTTAGTTAAAATTTTATTTTAGGCATATGGATTCCTGTAAGAAAAATATTCCCGAATCAAACAATATGTGGTATAATGCCTGGAAACAGACATTATACCATCGCGCATCTGGTTTTCACGTTCACCGCGAAAATCCAGGCGCTCAATTCTCCCGGAAAAAACAATACTATGCGAACAAAAAGGGTGCTGCGATGAATCAATATGTTGGACAGCCATTTGCTGCTTTAAGATACGAAAAAAAAATTTTGGTTGTTGAAGAAACTACATCTGCTGGTGGATGCGGCTCCTTCAACGCGGCTTCTTCATGTCCTGCGTCAGCCTGTCTTCATGACAGTGCGGCGTGGGGCTTTTTTATTGTCTAAAAAGAGGTGATCAGACATGAGTCTGCCAAAACGCGACGGCGTAAATGACCGTTATTATCTGATACATAAACCGGATACTGACCCCGAAGTACTGAAACACGCAGATCAGTGCATCCAGGATGTGTTGGATGGGACCGCAAAAGAAAGCCATTCTGGCTCCCCGATGGTAGTTCGGAATCAAAGCGGAACTCCCTTCCTTCCCAGCCAGCTGCTGGATCGGTATCTGTCCAAGCTGCCTTTGAAGGGATTTCCCTGCGAGGAGGCAGTTGTATTCTGCGATGCCCTGCGGCGGTTGGCGGGCTGGAATGAGATCCGCTATAAGTTGGAGAAGTACATAGAAAAGCAGGTGCAGGAACGGTACTTCCTTGTTGGAGAGCGTGAAGATGGGTTTACAGTCTTTCCGCCCTGCACGGTGTGGCCGGAATTGCGCCCGGAGGATGTGGATGAAGGACTGCTGCACTTTGCCTGCTATGTGGCGGTCTGCCATACAGTATATGGGCAGAGTTTTGAAGCTCTCACGACCGGGCATATTCTCAGTCTGGTTTCCCAGCTCCGCCCGGACATGGTAAAGGAACTGAAAACGAGTGGCAGCGGCAAATTGCCGCCTAACATCCAAAAGCGGAAAACAAAGCACCTGACCGCCTCGGCCAACGACGCTTTCGCTGCCATCCGCATCACCGCCAAGGACTCCACAGATGAGTGCTATGCTGAAATCCTGGACTACCTGTGCGCGGTGCTGGAGCAGGAGGACTTCCCCCGCAGTTACTCTGTGGAGTTCCGTGGCCCAGAGAAAAACTATCTGCCCATTCCTGGGCTTCCGAAAAAGGGAGTGAATCAGCTCTTTGCCTGTGCTGTCCAGTACCCCAGATTACACGGCGATATTGAGCGGTATGCACGGCTGGCCATGCGGGAGTATGAATGGTACAACAACCTCCCCGATGAATCCTGCGCCATGCCCGGAACTTTCGCCGTGTTTGCCCTGGGGCTGGAAGGAGAACAGTGGGCACCGCTGGTGGCAGAGTATCTGGATCTATGCGATGATGAGCACTCTTCCCTGCAAGAGAAATTCCTCCATGCCTTTATCCGCAAGTTCGGTTTCCAGCTGTGGACTTTGGGCGTACTGGTGCGGGGCGCATTATCGATGCAGTGGCTGGAGCCTGCCAAGGAATTCCGCAGTCTGATTGCCAATGAGGAAAGCCTGGATGCTCTATTGACAGTCAAGCACCGCTTCTCCGCCTATCTCCTGCCAGACGAGAGAAAGGATACAAAATTCCAGGCTATCGCTTGGCAGAGCCTGCTCTGGGCCATCTGGGGAAAGGATTCTCAGAACGGCGGCAGCAAGGTCATCAAGACGGCGCCGAAGGAACTGAAAGAGAAGTACCAGCAGGTATTTGCGTAAGGAGAAAGCCATGAAAAAGAGAAAAGTCAAGGACTTTATTGCCCTGGACGCTCAAAAACTGGTTCGGGACTGCGAGGAATATCTGGAGGAGGAAAAAGCTCTGGAGCTGGATTTAAAAGAGCGGGAGGAAATCATCCGAAAGGAAACTCCCGATGATGTAAAAAAAGGGGGGTATCTGTAAATGAACAGTGAACAGATCACAGCATTTTTGCAAGAGCATTGGTACATTGCCTCGGTGCTCATCGGGGCCGTGATTTTAATTGGAGCGATCCGCAACTGGAACTGGCTCTGCGACCCCACTGGTACGCGGGATGCCCATCGACACAGCAGAGGATACCGGCGTGTGGTTTTCTTTCTGCTGGGTGTCCTCTTGATTGTGGTGAGTATCTGGGGATTTGTGCTGAAATTGAAATAGGAGGAGAAAGACTATGATGACTGAGAAATATCCCACCTGGCTCATCGGCCATGTGAAAGAATGGGCGGAGAAGCGTCTGCCCACTGTGACATTGTGTTCCGCCGCCGGCAATGAACTGCTGGAAGTCTGGTATTACGGAAATCTGCTCACGGTGAAGGGAGAGCCCCAATCCTATATTGCAGATGGCGACGAGGCCCCCGGACTGGTGGCTGGCCGCGACCCGGAGAGCGGCGAGGAGTTCGTCATCTTTGACGGCGGTCGGCACGGCTATGACAATCTGTTCTGCGATGAGCATGATCCAGCCGAACTGGAGCACCGTCCCCTCAAGCGGTATGAGATCCCTGCCTCCAGGCTGGTGCTGGAGCTGGGTTACAGTATTGACTATGAGGACGAAAAAGAGGACTTCGAACCAGATGAGGCGGATACCGTGGCGCTGATCACCGGCGAGCGTATGCCCTGGGAGCAGGTCAAGCGGGACGGCATTGATTATATCGCCCTTTACTATGTGAATGAGAAAGGGAAACAAGTCCAGATTTTGGACGCGGAGCTGGCATGAGTATGGGAATTCAATCCTTTGACAATTTGCACGATAACAGAGTCCTGCGCTACTGCACTGACTTTGAAGCCCATACTTTGCACATGGATACCCGGACCGAGGCAGGAGAGAACGTATCCGTTCACTTTACCGGCCTGCTGGCCCACTGGTTTGAGAATGTGATCCAGGACAACATCCTTTTTGGTATGGATGAGATCACCGCGGACGTTTTTTTAAACAGTACAAAGAAATGCTGGACAGGACTGTCTCTTACGGCTTTCCCGCCTGCTGCAGCATCGAGGAACTGCGGGAGCGCATGGATACGAAGTGTTTCTATCGGCACCCCCTATCCGGTGTGGTATTGCCATAAGAGCAGTCGTTTCCACAAAGCCATGCGCCATTGACAATGTCTTTTGGGATAGTATGTAATGGGCGAGTTTGAAGCATAAGGAGCAAAGCCATGACATCAATCGATTTTTTGAACAAAGTACATAGAAGCCTAGACTCGCAGGAATACAATCTCTCTTACTCTCCGGCCAAGTCTAAGAACTATATGCTGTACTGCAATGGCAACTTTATTGGCGGCCTGTTCGATGAGGAACTGTGCTTCGTCTATGCCGACCGTGTGAGCGAACTGCTGGGACACCCAGAACCCGTCTGCCGCGGCTACTCCAGCACTGCCCGGCACAGGATGCTGGTGATCCCGGAGGAACACTGGGCGAAGGCACTGAAACTGCTCTATACCGAGAAATTTGAGTGGAGCCGTTTGGTGTATGACATTACCTATACCAGCATTGGCGCGGCTGTGGTGGAGGACTTCTACGACGAGAATGTGGTGTTCCTGCGCTTCTGCTTTGAAAAGAAATTGCTGAAAAGAACCCTCTGGACCAGCAGGGCCGTATCCTGCGGATGGTCTATCTCAATCAGGACCTGACAGAAGCGGGTAAATATATATTCCCAAGACTACTGCAAAAATTCCTTGTTTTTACAGACCGCAGCGGGAAAACTAATTTGGAAACCATGCTGAAACGGTGGTATATCCAGCTTGAAAAGGAATACAGCAATCAGACAGCAGGATAAGGAGGACAACGACATGACAGAAGAAAACAGAACCTACATCACCCATCTCAAGGCCGCTGATGTCCCGTGGCATCGGCTCACCACCGCCTATGGCCGGGGAACGGAGTTTCCCGCACATCTGACTGTGCTGGAGCAGATGCGTGATTTGTCGTCAGTCAAAGAATCCCTCTATGAGCTCACTATCAACATGGAACACCAGAGTACCCTGTGGCACGCTTCCCCCTTCGGCATGGTGTTCTTGAGCCGGATTCTGGAGAAGGCCCTCAAAAAGAGCGGCCAGAACCCTGCAGCCCGTTTCCTGGCTGGGGAACTGCTGGACTTTTTCGCCTGCATCCTCCAGTGTTTCCATGATGGAGATGAGATGGAACACGCCGATCCGCTGCCGCTGTTCTCCAATCTGCTGAGAGAAGAATACCTGTGGTCGGAGGAGTATGACGAGGAAGAAGATGAAATGCGGTACGAGGAGGACGAGGTCTTCCCAGATGACCTGTTTTACAGCTTCTATTACTACTCCTGGCAGGCGGTGCTGGCCTACCGGGATATATTGGAGCAGGCCCCGGAGGAGTTTGCCGAGTCTGCCGCCGCAGTGCTGGAACTGCTGTAAAGGAGGACACACAATGTTTGAAGAATTCTATGAGATGTACGAGCCCGAGGAGCAGGAAGTGATTGCTCTGATCAATCGCTGCATCGAGGGATAAGGAGGCGCAGAGATGAAACTGTATGGGTATTGGCTTGGGTTGTATCCCCTTGATTGGGAATTTTGCTTTATGCCAGTGCAGACTTATAAAAACTTCATCACAGAGCAGTATCATAAAAACCCCGCTTTTTACAGCATCTCAGCGGGTTCCATTGAGAAGGTATTGGCACACATTGATGTCATTTTATCTGCTGCCATGGAAGACTGGAATAAAACCACGAACCATGCTGCCCTGCGCTGCCCCCAATGATCTTTTCTCTCCCAAAGGGACAGGACAGCAATACAGCGGAATTTGCTATCATTCTCAAGATGGATAATGACGGAGATACAGTGGTCTATTCGCCAATTCCATTGCCCCATCTGGAAAACCAATGAGGAGGCATCCCTATGAAGCTGAACTGTAAACGCATTGATTTTACATATACACCCGGCGAGGAGATATTCAACTTTCCCGAGGAATCGGGACTGCCCTTTCTCTTCGATGTAGAGGAAGAACTGACCGGCGATCCTGCTGTCATGGATGCGGTGGGAGAAATGCTGGATGAGGCGGAGAAATTGGCGGAGAAGGCCAAAGCCGCCATCAAAGCGGCGCTGGCGGACGAGGACAGCCGCTACCATAGCGTTGTGACATTTTTCATGGAGTTCCACCGGGACGATGTAGGCCCGGATATTGCGGCGGAACTTTTTCCGGGAACCGACCCGGCCAAGCTGTCCTTTGCCGAGATGGTGGACTTTTTGCGGCTCAAGCGGTTTGGCAGCCTGGTGGACAGCGAGATGAATCAGCAGGTATTCATTCTGGACCTGTCCTTCAACCCGGAGATCACTGACGAGCTGATGGTGATCTACTTTGATCTGAACAAGGAAATTTTTTGTATCACACATGAGAGCTGAGGTGGTATCCTATGATTAAAGAACGCATCCCCATTTCCGGCGATCTGGGCAGCAAGGTCAAGCAGCTGATGGAGTACGCCGGGTGGTACGAAGGCCGCAGTGTGGATATTTCCATTGCGGAGCAGTATTACGCCGATCATGGCGTTCCTATGATGAAGACCACCCAGCGGTTTTACCGCAAGTATTTCGGCCTGTGCTGTGAGTGGTACCTGGCGCAGAAAAAGCTGAAATGGGCGGCTGACTTTGAATTTGCTTTGTTTCCTCATCTGGTCAATGGAATCAAAAACCATTTGGAGGATGCCTATTTCCGGGATATGTCCGGCTGTGAACTGGCGGAAATTGAACAGGCAGCCAGTCAGAAGTGCCAGCCCATCGGCTACATCGGCTACTATTATCCGGCAGAGGTCTGGATCTCGGAGTCCGGGAGACTGTATGCGAAATATGAGTATCAGGACGAGATCGAGTGCTTTCCAGATGTGTTTGCCTTGATTGAACGGGAACTGCGGCAGTGTAAATTTGATTCCGCTGCCATGAAAACTGTGGAGGCACTGGACGGAAAACTATGAAACAGGACTTTACTATTTGGCGCAATCAAACATTGCAGAATCCGTGGGACATTTCACCGCTGAAATTCGGGATGTCACAGGATGAGGTCATAGAGATCTTCGGGAATCCTGATGCCGTTTCCACGCTGAGAAGCGATGGGAAACCTTTAATTCTCAAATACCATGACATCGAACTGCATTTTGATGGAAAAGCCCATCATGGGCTCCACTTGATTTACAGCGACGATGAGATCGAGCTGAGTATTACAGCCAAGCACGAAGAAACGCTGCAGCCAATCACCAACGCAGAGCCGGTGGACAACGAGTTTTTCCTCAAGGATGGAGCTGTCTATTTCTCCGGCCTATATGAAAACGGTCTGCTCAAAGGGATCGATCCAAAAGACTTCTGCTGCTGGCATTACTGGGGCAAATCCTCTGCGGCCTGCTTTCTCGGTGGGATTCGCCTGCGTGGAGCAGACCCGGCATCGTTTCAGGTGTTAAACTTTGCCTACGCCATGGACAAAACAGCCGTCTACACCACCAGCGGGAGAGTCCCCGAAGCAGATCTTGCATCCTTCCAGGTATTAGACAACGGCCAGAACGATTCGGGTGCGCCCCAGGGCTATGCAAAGGACAGCCGGCAGGTCTGCTTCCACAACGGGGACGGCAAGGTGAAGATCATCAAGGGAGCGGAAATTTCCTCTTTCCGCTCGTTGGGCGATACCTATTTTGCCAGAGATGAGAAGCGGATCTATGCCTACGGCAAGCAGCTTCCCAAAGCAGAACTGACTTCCTGGGAACTGCTTGGGCACTGGTATTCCCGCGATGCCAGGCGGGTGTATTACCTCAACCGGGAGATCAAGGGAGCGGATCGGGACAGTTTTACCGTATGCACCCCGTGGGACGCACCTCTGCTCACTGACCATTTGGCTCGCGACAAAGACCATTTTTACCAAAATGATGAGAGAATCGAAGAAGCGCAGTGGAGGGAACGGCTTCAAGCAATAAAGGAAAAATGAGAGGAGCACTTACATGAAAGCATTTGACCCCAATCACAAACTGCTGGACGAGATGTATCAGGACGATTACTATCCGGCTTTTCTGGTAGACAAGGTAAAGGGCGAGCTTCAAAAGGTCATCGATTTGTTGGAGAGCGGCGAAACCGACACCGAAGTGATACAGGAAACGCTGGACGAGGCGGTCTGCGGCATCAATGATCTCCAGAAGGAGTTTGATGAGAACGACAGCGAGATCGAAACGGCAGCCCGGGAATGTATTGCGGCAGCTGTGGCCTACATTCTGGAATGGTTCAACATCTCCATTGACACCGAGGAGGCCCTCCGGGAACGGGACTGGTGATTCCCATGGCAGAAAAAGAACTGGCCATTTGTGATGAGTGCGGCAGCCTGTTTTTCAAAGGTTCCTCACAGATGATGGGGCTGTGCCCGGAATGCGCCCATGTTCTCTATGGCTACCCAAATTGCGACCATCATTTTCAGGATGGCCGGTGTGTGAACTGTTACTGGGACGGCTCGGAGAGCGCATATATCAAGTCACTGAAAAGGAATTGAAAATATGACTTGGAAATATGAAACCTTTGGCCCAGACGGTCAATGCAAATTGTTTGGCGTAAATATCTTTGACTACGACTGGAAAACCACTGGCAAGCGGGTAAAAGTCCAAGATCCCGTCTATCACCAGGAACATACCTTTGAGGTCTGGCAGGTAGAGATCAACGGGCAGATCCACCGCTTTGCCGCTGGAGAGTTCTCCAACAGCGTGTGGTGATTTTATTTAGAGAAAGACGGATGAGGGGAGCGTGAACCCATGAAAGCCAATGCCGGAGAGGTCTATACAGTTTACAATCAATATCTGAAACGCTATACCGCCTGCCAGGTGGCCTATATTGCGCCGCCGGACACGGTGAGTGAGCAGCCCTGGGCGGTGATCCTCTCTCTGGACTGGACAGGTGACGCCCCTTTGACGGCAGAGGAACTGCCCCATCTCCGTCCGCTCTACAAGGACTTTATGTACTGGCCTCGTGACCTTCACCTGCTGCGGGTGCCGGTGGAAATCCCGCCACAGTACACGCTGGTGGGTATCCTGCCATCCTTCACCGACCAGCCCTGCCGCTCCTACGGCGGCTGGGACAACGGCTATGAGGTGTATTTGCAGATGAGGTGGGAGGCCGCCCCGGAAAAGCGGCGGCGGGCCTTCAAGGAGGCCATGGAGAGCGACGGGGAAACGGAGATCGGCGGTATCCCGGTGAAGGTCAGCAACCATCGGGTGATGGACCAGTACGCACCATTCGATTCGGCGCTGGAACTGGAGGCGCTGCCCTGCCTTTCTGACCTCATCTGTGAGCGGTGGCACCCGGATCTGCTGGAGTTTTTGCGGGGAAATCCCTTCCTTGATGAACTGACTTTGCTGAACCACAGTCAGAGGACACTTGATCTGCGGGGAACCAGCATCAGAAAGCTGATGCTGGACATGACCGGCCTGGAGGAACTGTGGCTGGGTGAGGATACGGAGCAGCTCCTGTTCCAGAACAAGGGGCCGGATGCCTGTACCATCCATGCCATCGGGAATGGCAGCGGTTTGACCCTCCAATTTATCGGGGAATACCGCCCCCACCCGGAGCTGTCGGATCTTTGGGGCCTTCACGGTATCCAGTTGAAGGACTTTGATCTGACCGCCCTTGTTGCCTCCCATCCCCACTTAAAGGAGCTGCGGCTCTGGGGCGCGCCGGGAAATCTGCAAAACTTCTCTGCCGTGCGAAAGTTCCGGGAACTGACGAACCTCTCCACCTTTGATCTGTTCGGCTTCGGGGCGGACGACATCCCCACCCCGGAGCAGATGCCAGAGCTTCGCTGGTTCTGGATGACTAGCCTGCCGGAGACGGCAGCAAAAGCGGCAAAGCAGATCTGGAAAGGCAAGCCTGGAATGGACCTGCGGATCACCAAGCCCCGGAAACCGGAGTGGCTGGCGCAAAATCTGGACAACCCCTTCCGGGGCTGGGACGGCGCGGAGCATATCCCTGCCACTTCCGCAAAAAAAGCAGCCAATCAATACCGCAAGACCCGTTCCCAGCTGATGAAGCTGGCCTCTGAGCCGTGCGAGGACGCCCAGACCCAGGCGCTGGAAGCGGTGGCAGCCTACACTCAGACTTTCAACAAGATGCGCTTTATCGAAACCGAGGAACGGGATGAAATTTACATGGCCCTGCGGGGTATCCTGGACGCATTGCCGGGCGATACACTTCAGAAAGATGCCCTGATTGAAAAGTTTGAGGAACTTCGTGATTTTTGAAAGGAGTGTGCGGGCGCATGAGCCGAATCACTGATGAACCCTACTTTACATACAGTGCATACAACGCCCTGACCTCCGGCATCCAGGTGAAATGCCCCAAGTGCCACGGCGCGGGTGTGGTGACAGCGGATGACGACAACGCCTATTTCCGGTGCCTGAGCTGCGGCCATCAGGAGGCCCGTGACCGGACGATCTACCGCTATGATGTCCATAACCAGTGCAAAAACTGTGGAAGATACTACCGGGTGGATATTGAAGCGGAGGAAAGGCAGCACTTTTCCGTTCTCCATGTGGCCTGCCCCTATTGCGGTACAACCATGTCGGGAGAAGTTCATAAAACAGCGGAGGCTTTCTCTTATATTGCTGATATTCAGGATGGACGAGAACCTTATTTTGGCCTGGAGCTGTGGTTTTTGACCTCCTTCCAGGGTAAGCCAGTCTGGGCCCTCAACCGGGAACACCTTGCCTATCTGATCAGCTATCTCAGCGCCGACCTGCGGGAAAAGCCGATGGGAAGAGCGAAAAAGACGCAGGCCGACCATCTCCCCACCTTCATGAAAACCGCAAAGAACCGGGAGCGGATCGTGAAGCTGCTGAAGAAAATGCAGGAGGAATGAGGATGGAACAAAAATCTGACGGAAACAGAGTTGGAACAGATCACATCCATGGACGGTGCTCCACTGGATGTGAGGGAAGAACTGCGATAACACTTAATAGAAAAGGAGACCCCTATGGAACTACAAAATAAGAAAATAATGCCTCCCCCCTGGCTGGCCCATCGGGAGATCGAGCGATACTCCATTGGCTGGCGCATGGGCCATGGGGAGGATTACATATACCGATTTGGCGATTGGCTGGACACCCTTTCCCCGGAGGAGCGGACGGAATACCGCACCCTCTTTCCCGAGCCGGTGACCTGGAAAGGGTGGTGGGATGACGAGGACAACGGCGGGGTGCTGGAGCACGGCGACTTCTTTGTGGAGGTGTGGCAGCCGGAAGGAAGACCTAAGTACACCCGCCAGTGGCTCCAGCAGGAGTTTTCCGCAGGGAGAACACGGGAGCTGTGCCTGTTCTGGGGCCATCAGCCTGCCGAGGACGGCAGCATCACAAAAAGCTGCCTCAGCCAGTGGTGGATGGAGGACTTCTGGTCCATCGCCGACACCTATCTCTGCATGGAGCAGTATATGATGGCGGGAAAAGCCCAGCTGTTTGGCGACGAGGAGATCCGCAAGGAGATCCTGGCGTGCAGCGATCCCAGGCAGATCAAGGCCCTGGGCCGCAAGGTGCGGGGCTTTGACCAGAAGGTGTGGGACAGGTTCAAATACGCCATTGTGCTGAATGGCAACTGGTGCAAATTCAGCCAGAACCGCGATCTGCGGGAGTTTCTCCTCTCCACCGGGGACAGTGTGCTGGTGGAGGCCAGCCCCTACGATAACATCTGGGGTATTCGCCTCGCAGCCAGCTCCCCAGAGGCCCAGGACCCCATGCAGTGGCGTGGACAAAACCTGCTGGGCTTTGCGTTGATGGAGGTGCGGGACGAGCTGCGCCGGGTGACACAGAATGAAATGCTTTGCGATTGGAGTACGGTATGGGAACAATGAAACCTTATGAACTGGAAATGCCCCGCAGCAGGATCGATCACGGGGAGCAGGAACGGATTTCCTCTCTGACACCGGAGCAATTCTTTGCCCTGCTGTCTCACGACTATGATACTGGTTTTGCTGCTGGAAAGGCCTCCGCACAGAAGGAAATTCTCTGTATGCTGGCGGCGGACGGGATGCCTGTTGAGAAGATCGCGCTTCTATTGCAGATGAAGACAGAGACGGTACGGGAGATCATGGCCGCCAAGCAAGCCCACATTGAGAAATGTAGAAAGAAACTTGAACAGGCGGTGAAGCAATGAAAGACCTTTGCCAATACGGAAACCGGCCAGAGGACGAATGGGAGATCCTGCCCTGGATACCTGATCCGCGCCCGCCATTCAAAATTTGGGTGAAGCCGGAGCAGATCGCGCCATTCTTTCTCATTCCCCACCACCCCTATGCGATCTCCCTTCTGCTGAAGATCAGCGACGGATTCCGGACAGAGGAATTCCGACGGCTGGGACTGACCGGCAGCAGCGGAGACTGGGAACGGCTGGTCCGGGGCGTGATCCAGGAGTTCGAGGAAAATAACAGCGGCGTGGATCTGTTTCACTTCGACTCCGACGAAGATGTGTTCTGCGTGTACTCCCAATACATCGATGACCTGATGCTGCTGGCAAAAATGATCCGAGTAGCCTGTGCCGATGAAAAAGCGATGCGGACTTATCTTGGCAAGATCGAGTACATCAAGCTCTTTTGGGAGGGCGCACCGGAGGGTGAACCAGCGGTCATCCTCTATGAAGTGGATACCGAAGATGAGCGGCTGGCCCTCCGCTCCATTGACATTTTTTCGGATGGCCGCACCCGCAACATCCCTGACCTTTACGACGGCGCCATCGAGATCACGCCGATCCCCACCGTGGAGGAATTGAACGCCCATGTCTGGGGCGAGGAATTCCACGCCTGCGTCATAGAGAAAGCGGAATTTGAGGCCATCTGGGAAAGCCACACCTATGATGGAGCGTTAAAAGAATCAGGAGGGTTCTGATGAAACAGACAGATATTTATACCGAGGCTCTGACCTGTCTACGCTCCATCCTTCTGGCAGACCATCCAGAGTTCCAAAACTGGATCGACTGGCTGGAGCGGGATATTGAGGACTGGAGCCAACGGCGGGAGGTTGCCCACCACCTCCGGGCATATGGCGGCATGGGCTCGTTCAATGATCTGCCCAGTATGCGAGGAAATCACAACTACATTTTTGACTTTCTCAAGTCTGTGTGCTATGCCTTCGGTCATCTTTATGGCAAACGGGAAGGCATTTCTCCGGAGGTATTGATGGAGGAGTGCCTCCACGATGTAGAGCAGACAGCCGATCACCCCCATAAGGGACTGAACCAAGCCATTGCCCAACACTTGATGCAGGGCGATTTACAAGAAAATCTGGATAGGCTGTAGGAGGACAAAAGATGGTTCAAGTGTGGTATACGGTGGATTTTGGCACTGGAACAGGGAAAACTGTGCAGAGAATCGTGAGGTAAGCGTATGGCAAAGGACATTAGGGAGTGCCATCAGTCCCATGCTGGCAGGCCGTGCCCGTTTCAAGCAGGATGGTGACAGCTGGCAGGTCAGCCTCTATCACGAGGTGGACTATCTGGACTTTCAAAACCGGCTGCAAAAACAGGGCTTCTCCCTGCCCACGACGGACGAGTGGGCCTACCTGTGTGGCGGCGGGTGTCGGACCCTGTTTCCATGGGGAGATGGGTTAGACTACTCCATGCGTCTGCACTGGTTTGAGAACATGGATGAGGATGAGAACCGGCCCTATGACATGGAGGAACCCAACTTCTTCGGCCTGTCCATCGCCTACGATCCCAATATGCGGGAAGTGGTGCAGACTGATAGGCTTACCACCTGCGGAGGTGATGGCGGATGCAATATCTGCGGCAGGCTGGGCCCATTTCTCGGTTTCCTGCCCTGTTCGCCTCACTGTAAGCCGGAAGTGCAGGAGGACAATGAACGAAACGGAGATCATGACTTTCATCGGCCTATCATCCGGGTGAAGATGGGAGTTTGATCTGGAAATAAATCACGTGGGAATGGAGGGTTTAACATGAGTAAGGAACTGGAACTATATAAAGCATTTATTGACGGTCTTGTGGAGCGGAAAGACAGCATAACGGCCCGGTGGGTCAAGGGGGATGGTTTCCCCAAGACGGAGGACAATAAGGCGAAAAATGAACTTCTCGCCACACTGATCCCGGAGCAGAAAAGCATAATAGCCGAGATGCTTCAGGACGAACATATTGCGGGTATCCATACTACCCTTGCTTATATCAATAAAATGATGGACTTGGATGGTTTGGAGCTTCAGCAGGACGGTGAATCCTATCCCAACGACTATTTTGAGAGCCTGCACTATGACTTCATCAGCCGTTGCGACGGAGATGAGTGGCCGGAATAATAGGAGGTTTGACAGATGTATATCGACAAATACTGGGGCGACTTTATTGGCGGTTCCGACGACAGTCTGAACCTTGTGGCATTTTTGGAAGACCTGAAGAAAGAGGAGATCCCTCTCAGCGAGATCTTCACCAAGATCGGACTGGATAAGCAGAACTGGGACTTCCGCCAGACCGTGGAGTATCTGGAGTTCACCCACTCCAATGGCGTGGAGATGGACTTTCACTTCGCCATTGATGTGGTCACCGACCTGGCCGCCATCCTGCTGGAGTGCAGCGTCAGTGGCAGTGTAAACCTTCAGGATCTGGACGAGTACAACACCCCCGCCCGCCGTATCCGCATCACTGCTACGCCGGAGGAGCACGAGGCCATGGACAAGGCCCTGGCGGACTTTGTCCATGCCCCGCTGGAATACGACATCAGCGAGATGATGGGCGAGGATGAGATCACGGATATGGCTTCTCAGGTGGAGATGCTGCGGAAGGAGCTGTACGAAGCCTCTGGCCGCAACCGGAACTACCATGTAAAGGCGGAAGATGTAAAAGATCTGCTCCCCGACTGGGAGGGTGCCGATGGCTGTATCGCCACCAACCGTATCACGGTGGAGGGCTGCAAGGTAGGCTACTGCTACCGGGAGAAACCGGACGGCGGCTGGGACAGTGGCTGGCGCTTCACCGCTGGTGACGAGAGCGAGGCGTACATGGACGACCCCAACAATGCCGGGATCTACAAGCTGAATACGATCTGCAACGACGATCCCGACATCATTCCTCTGCTGCATACACTCGCTCCCTGCGCCTTTGAGCGGGATGAGAATGGCGTGTTCCAGCAGATCAAAGACTGGAAACCGGATGAGGACGAGGAGGAGACTGATATGGACATTTTGAAGCAATGCCAGAAGTGGAATGAAAAGAGCGAGTACCAGAAGATCATCGACGCGCTGGAGGCCATCCCCGCCGAGGAGCGCACCCCGGAGATGGACAGCGAGCTGGCCCGGGCCTACAACAATCTGGGGGCACCTTCCAACTGTGGGCTGCTCAAAAAGGCCATCGCTCTCTTGAAACCCCATGAGGAATACTTTGAGGGAGACCACTGCTGGAACTTCCGCATGGGTTACTCTTACTTTTATCTGGATCAGGAGGGCCGGGCTCTGCGATATTTTGAAAAGGCATTGGAAGTCCGCCCTGGTGACGATGACACCAAAGAGTTTATCGAACGGTGCAAGAAGGGTATTTCTCTGCCGCAGTTCTGGGAGTGCTTCCGGGAGCGGACAGAGGACTGGTGGGAAACCTTTGCCGAGATGGAAGCAGAATTGCGCCAGATGATGGATGAGGACAAAGATCACACCCGCGGCGCAGAACTCGTGGCCCAAATGGAAGGGGCTTTGAACCAGGCGTTTGACGAAATCTCTTTCGAGATGGGCTTCAACGGCAAAAAGCATGAGCTGATCCTCACCCCGGAGGGCGACAAGGTCAAGCTGTTTGAGCTGGTCTACTTCCAGAAGCACGCCCCCAAGGAGGTGCTGGAGCACTGGAACATCCTTGTGGGCCGTCAGCCCCTCCAGAACATCGGTCTGCGCACCGAGGACGGCTGGGACATCTCCGGGGAGGATGTGCAGATCTGGCTGGAGGAGCAGGGTGAAAACAGCTTCGCCATCTCCGCCTACTGCGAAAAGCTGCTGCCTATGCTCCGGGAGGAAGAAGGCCGGGCCTGGTGGATGCTCACCACCCTCACCGATCAGGTGCTGGGTGAGATCCCCCACATGAGATACATAGACAGCTTTGATGTGCTGGAAAAGCCCAAGG
>NZ_JAXXBR010000110.1:0-16329 GCF_037242085.1 Alitiscatomonas sp.
ACGCCTTCAAAATCATGGACCCGCTGGCAGGCCTCCCGCTCCGTCAGGTTGACCCGTCCGCAGGGCGTCCGGTCCTCCAGATTGGCGTCCGGGATCTCTACATCACAGGAGATCTCGTGGCGGAAGCCCAGATATTCGTCGATGTTGGCCGCCACCACCTTGGCTGCCGCAATGGCCTTGATGACCGAGGCCGGTCCGCTGGCACAGTCGCCGCCGGCAAAGACGCCCGGCATGTTTTCAAAGTCTCCGGTGCTCCTGGTGATGATCTTTCCTCTCTGGACCGGGACCCCTGCCTCCTCAAAATGGCTGGTTTCGATATCCTGGCCGATGGCCCGGATCAGCACATCGCAGGGGATATACACGTCCGGCTCTCCCGTGGGCTGGATCCCGGCACGGCCGTCCTTTATGGCGCTGACCATCTGGGGCGCGGCCCAGATCCCCCGGACCCGTCCGTTCTCATCCACATCGATGGAGGACGGTGCCTTTAAGGTCAAAAGCTCGATCCCTTCGGCCACGGCTCCCTCGATCTCCTCCGGCAGGGCCGTCATATCGTGGCGCCGTCTGCGGTACAGGATGCTGACCTTCTCCGCGCCCATGCGCTTTGCCGTCCGCACCGCGTCCATGGACACGTTGCCGCCCCCGACCACCACCACCTGCTTTCCTGTGAGGTCCGGCAGCTCCCCAAGGCCTGCGCTCCGTAAAAATTCCACCGCCGACAGCACGCCGTCTGCGTCCTCATGGTCCAGGCGCAGCTTCTTATCAGCGCTGGCTCCGATGGCGATGAGAATGGCGTCGTATTCCTTCTGGAGCTCCTGGATGGTGATGTCCTTTCCGATCTTTAATCCATGCTTCACCTGGACGCCCGTCTTTAAGATACTGCGGATATCGTCCTCCAGCCGCTCCTTGGGAAGACGGTAATTGGGGATCCCGTACCGGAGCATGCCGCCCAGCTCCGGCAGCATCTCATAAACCGTGGTCTGATGGCCCATGAGCTGTAAGTAATAGGCAGCGCTCAGGCCTCCGGGGCCTCCGCCGATGACGGCGATCTTTTTTCCCGTGGACGGAGCCGGAGCCGGGGGATCCACCTCTCCCGCAAAATCCGCTGCCACCCGCTTCAGCCCGCGGATGTTTATGGCGTCGTCCACCATGTTCCTGCGGCACATGGACTCACAGGGATGCTCGCATATGAAGGCGCAGGAGGTGGGGAAGGGATTGTCCTTCCGGATTAGGCGGATGGCATCCGCATATCTTTCCTCCCGGACCAGGGCGATATATCCCGGGATATCCACATGGGCCGGGCACAGGGTCACGCAGGGCACCGGCTGGGAGGCCACACAGGTACAGCGGCCGTGCTTCACATGCTCCACATACTCGTCCCGGTAGCCGGTCAGCCCCTTATAGACCATATTGGCCGCCTCATATCCAATGGCGCAGTCGGCGGCTTCCATGACCGCCAGAGCCGTCTCCTCCATCAGCTTTAACGTGTCCATGGTAGCCTTTCCGTCCAGTACGTCCTGGATCAGAAACATCAGCTGCTTTAAGCCGATCCGGCAGGGCACGCATTTCCCGCACGTCTGGGCGTAGCACAGCTCCAGGAACGCCCGGGCCAGGTCCACGGGACAGAGTCCCGGCTGGCTCGCCTCGATCCTTCGTTCCAGGTCCTTATAAAGCCCCTCCATGACGATCTTTGCTCTCGTCGGAGAGACCATTTCCAGTCTGCTCATGAGCATCGCTCCTTCCTGCGGCATTCGCCGCTGTCCTTCTAAGAATCAAACATTCGGTCTTTCATCTTTCATAAGTTTGATTTTACACATATTTTCTGCAAAATGCAAGAAAATTCCAAAAAAGCGCCAGACCGGATCTCTGCGTATCCAGTCTGGCGCTTTCTCTGTTTTTTATAATACCTTGCTTAAGAAGGAGCGCAAACGCTCTGATTTTGGATTTGTAAAAAACTCCTCCGGCGGGGCCTCCTCCACAAAATCGCCGCCGTCCAGGAACATGACACGGTCGGCCACCTCTCTGGCAAAGCCCATCTCGTGGGTCACCACCAGCATGGTCATATGCTCCTTTGCCAGCTCTCTCATTACGTTTAATACCTCGCCCACCATTTCCGGGTCCAGAGCCGAGGTGGGTTCGTCAAACAGCATCACATCCGGCTTCATCATCAGCGCCCGGACAATGGCGATCCTCTGCTTCTGGCCGCCGGAAAGCTGTGCCGGGTAAGCGTCCTTTTTATCCAGGAGGCCGACGCGGGCCAGGAGCTTTTCGGCTTCCTTCACGGCATCCTCCTCCTTCACTCCCAGAAGCTTCACCGGAGCGATGATCATGTTTTTCATGATGCTCATATGGGGGAACAGGTTGAACTGCTGGAACACCATCCCCATCTTCCGTCTCAGCAGATTGATATCCGTATTTTTATCAGTGATATCCGTTCCCTCAAAAAAGATATGGCCGCTGGTGGGCTCCTCCAGCAGGTTCATGCACCGGAGGAACGTGGATTTTCCGGAGCCGGACGGCCCCACCACAAATACGACCTCTCCCTTTTTAATGGTGGTGGTGATGTTCTTCAGCACGTCCACCCCGTCAAAGGATTTACATAATTCCTTTACCTGGATCAGCGGCTCACCTGCGCCGATCTCCCGGTTCTTTGTCTGATTTTCCGCCATGACTTACCTCTTTTCATTCTTTCTGAGCCTGGTTTCCAGTTTTCCCACCATATAGGTCAAAAAGGTCACGATCATCCAGTATACCAGCGCCACCGTAAAGAGCGGGAGCACCGGGTTATAGGTACGGCTCCGGATGACATCCGCTCCCCTTGTCAGATCCTGGAGGGCAATGAAGCCGGATACGGAGGTCTCCTTTAAAAGGGCGATGAACTCGTTGCAGAGGGCCGGCAGAACATTTTTAAAGGCCTGGGGCAGGATAATGTACCAGACGGTCTGGGCATAATTGAAGCCCAGGCTTCTTCCCGCCTCGAACTGTCCATTGTCGATGGACATGATGCCGGACCGGAAGATCTCCGCCACATAGGCTCCGGAGTTGATTCCAAAGGCCAGGATCGCACAGAGCAGCTTGGAGGAGCCCGGAGCTGCAAAAATAAAATAATACATGATCATCAGCTGGACTGTCACCGGCGTCCCGCGGATCACAGAAAGATAGGCGCGGCAGAATACGTTTAAGACCCCAAGCTTCCCTGTCCTTTCATAGGTGGAGCGCACGGTCCCCGCCAGGAACCCAAGAAAAATGCCAAGGAGCACGGCGAATAAAGTAATGATGAGAGTCGTTTTCAGACCTCCCAGGATGTACTTTACGAACCGGTCGTCGGCGACAAAGTTGTTGTAAAATTGTTCCGCTGTCAGATATTTTTCCCAGTCCACGTTTTCATTCCTTTCTCTGTTTTTCCAGCCGTTTCCTCCGGTCTGGAATTATTTTTATGACACGACAATGGGGCTGCCGCAGAAGAAATTCAAAACTCCTCCTCTGCGACAGCTCCATTATTTTCCAGTTACATGTTCATTTTACACCATATGGGCCGGATTAAAAAGCCCTTTCCATAATTTTCCATTCCTTATTCTGCCGGGATATATTTGTTCACGATCTCGTCGATGGTCCCGTCTTCCTTAAGCTCGGCGATGGCGGCATTTAACTTCTCAAGGAGCTCTGTATTGCCCTTTTCCACTGCAATGGCATACTCTTCTTTTCCAAGCTCCTCACCGGCCTGCTTTAAGTCGTCGTTCTGGGAAAGGAATACGTTGGCCGGAGCCTTATCTAAAAGGACCGCGTCGATCTTGCCCTGCTTTAAGGACTGGACTGCCTCAAAGAAGGTATTATAACGCTCCACCTTATCGTCGCCGCAGATGTCAGAGGCTGTGGTATCGCCGGTGGTTCCAAGCTGGGCTCCCACAACGTGGCCAGCCAGGGTATCTTCTCCTGTGATCTCTGTATTGTCAGCCTTTACCAGGATCACCAAAGAGGAGGAGGCGTAGGTATCTGTAAAGTCCACGGAAGCCGCACGCTCCGGATTTACGGTCATGCCGGCCATGGCAAAGTCACACTTTCCAGAGGCCACAGACGGGATAATGGCATCGAAGGCCATATCCTCCACCTTCAGCTCCATACCTAACTTCTCAGCAATGGCTCCTGCGATCTCCGGGTCGATGCCCACGATGGCGTCGCCGTCATGGAACTCCCAGGGCTCGAACTCCGCGTTGGTGGCCATAAGGATGGTGCCGCCAGCGGCTGCCTCTTCTCCGGCCTTTGTCTCCTCGGCTGAGCTCTCCGCTCCCTTGGCGTCTTCCTTTGCTGCTGTTGTCTCGGCCTTTGTATCTGCTGCTGTCGTCTCGGCCTTTTCTCCGCCGCCGCATGCGGTCAGAGCCGCTACCATGGCTGCTGCCAGGATCACTGCTGTTGCTTTCTTCATCATCTTCATCATTTTTCCTTCCCTTTCTGCTTCTTCATTCTGTCTGAAATTTCATTTTGAATATTTATTCATTTTTTTGTATTGACTATGGGTATTATACCTCTTTTAAAAGAAAAAGCAAGGGATATTTTATAAATTTTTTTATAAATCTTTCAAAAGCTTTTTTAAGAGCAGCTCCCGGCTGTTGATGAACATTTCCATCACCTGATAGCTTTCCGTTTCCTCATAGGCACAGGGATGGACCTCCCCGTCATCGAAGGAAAGGATCCTGGCCCCCGGAAGGCCCAGAAGGATCGGAGAGTGGGATACCATAAAAAACTGCGCCCCCTGTCTGGCGCACTGGAAGATCTCCATTAAAAGCGTAAGCTGTCTCTGGGGGGAGAGGGCCGCTTCCGGCTCGTCTAAAAAATACAGGCCTCCAGGCGTCAGATACTTCTGGGCCACAGCCAGAAAGCTCTCTCCATGGGATTTTTCATGATATTTCTCTGAAGGATGCAGAAAATCCGCATATTCCTCTTCTCTGGTGGCCACATTGTAAAAGCTCTCAGCCCGCAGAAAATATCCCCAGGACGGCTTTTTATATCCCCGCACCAGCCGGAGGGCCCTCCACAGCTCTGAATGAGAGTCATAGGTGGAGAAATGGTAGTTCCTGGACCCTCCCTCGGGATTAAACCCAGCCGCAATGGCCATGGCCTCCAGGAGCGTGGATTTCCCGCTGCCATTCTCCCCGACAAAGCATGTGACCGGAGCGTCAAATTCCAGAGCCTCCAGGCCCTCCAGCGCCGGGATCCGCCTTAAATAGCTGTCCTGGCCGATCTTCTCCCACTCAATGACTGCCCTTCTGATAAACGGCTGGTTCATGCATCCATCCTTTCTGCGATCTTCCGGCTTTCCTTCGCGATCACCTGGAGGATCCCCTTAAGCTCCCTGGAGGCGGCCTTTTCACCTCCCAGCTGGGCGTATAGGTGTACGTTGGCCGCCGCCCCGCAGATCTCCTCCCGTTCCCTTCTCTTGTCCTCCAGGCTTTTTTCCAGCTCTGAGACTCGTTTGGAAAGCCGGGTCTCTGTCTCCTTCATCCGCTCGGCCTCATTTTCTGCCTTCCTCAGATCCTCCTCCAGCTCCTTCTTCCGCTCCACGAGCCGTTTTCCTTTCAGCCTTTCCCTGTAAAGCAGAAGACCCAGGATCAAGGTCCCGGAAAATCCTGCCGCTGCTGCCATCATCCACATCCGTTCCTCTTCCTCCATTTAAGCGTCCTGTTTCCGTTCTGTTCCCTCCTGGCCGGACCGGATGGTCCTCCGCATTTCCTTCAGGTCCATGAACTTATCCAGATACGGATATCCTCCCAGGCCTGCCTCTCTGCTGCCTGGCTCCTTTAAGATAAAAACTGCCGGGCCCTTACCGTCTCCGTCCTCATGATCCACATATTTTAAGAATTCCCGGTCCAGGATCCACACATCGGGCTTTTCCTTTTTCAGCTTCTTCCGGACCTCCTCCCAGGAAACTCCCGAAACTGCCAGCCGGTAATACTGCCCCAGGGCCGCCTTAAGCCCGCTTCCGTAGATCCGGTCCCCTGTGACGATGCCCAGCACCTTCCGGGCCGAAAACTCCTCCTCCTTCCACCTGGTGAAATCAATGACCGGCGTATTATAGAGGGCAAAATCCAGGGTCTCCCTGTTTTCCTCATAAAAGCTCCGGGCCGCCAGACAGATCCTGCGGCACAGCTCCTCAATATCCAGGCGGATATCGGATCCGTCCTCCGTATCCAGGTTACAGATGCTGCTGCCGCAGTTGAGGCCCAGGTGGAACCGTACCTCCGTGTCGGGCGTATCGTTATCGAAGCCCTTGTTCTGGTGCAGGTACTCGCATCTCAGCTGCCACAGCCGCTCCCCGCAGATATACGGCGCTTCGTCAGCCGGGTCCTTTTTTAGGAACGGGGCCCCGTATGTATCCACCCACTGGGAATACTGCCGCCCGGTGTCCCGGCTGGGCTCCCCGGATCTGTCCCGCAGGATCCTCCCGTCCCGGCCTCGCTTTACCAACTCCGGAAACGCGATCCCGCCGCAGATATCCGGCAGCGTCACCGCCAGCGCCAGGGCCGACTGAAACCGCCCGTCCTCGATATTTTCCTCGATCTCCCGGATCCTGTCTAAAAATGTAAAGCTCACATCGCTGCGATCCATGGCGCACTCCTTCCTTTGCCCTCCGCTCTGCGGCCCGCCGCTCCGGGGCTGCTCCTCTTATCCTGCAATCCCCCTGATTTACATCCTTTTTTCCACAGGATCATTCCTCCCCTCTGTGGATATACATTCTTATCTTTTCCGCTTCTCCTTCTTCCTGTACCATACAGAGATATTCCCAGCCGTACCGTTCATAAAAAGAAGTATGATCGGTGATCAGATACAGAGGATCGATCCCCTTTTCCTTCATGTCTGCGCACACGTACCGAAGCAGCGAGCCGGCAACGCCCCGGCCCCGCCAGTCCTCTTCTGTGTATACAGCACACACATTGGGAGCCAGATCCTTCCGGTCATGAAAATCATTCTCGATCACTCCCATGCCGCCGATGATCCGTTCCCCGTCCAGCGCCATATACCACTGGGGAACCGGTCCCTTCTCCTCCAGGCACTCCTCCATGCTCTCCATATACGCCTCCAGGGGGATCCCCCATTTTTCATGGAACCACCGGGCCGCCTGTTCCTTAAGCTCCGGTCGGTCTGTCAGCCGCAGGATCTTATAGTCCATTTTTCTTCCTCCTTCTTCTTTCCTCCGGCATCATATTGGCGTTCCCACCTCGATCAGATTCCCGTCTGGATCATAGAACCGGACCACTCTCTGGCCCCAGCTATGGGTCATGGGCCGGTTCACATACTGTACCTCCGGATACAGGCGCTCCAGCTTTTCCACAAAGCAGTCAAACTCCCGCTCCTCGAAATACAGCTCACAGGAATTGTTCTCCGGGATCACCTCCCGCCCCAGGAACTTTTTCCACAGCTTCTCATCCTGGAGCACCAGGCCCTCCGTCAGGATCACGTTTCCATCCTGATCCACCACCGTGTCCAGGCCGAACAGGTCATGGTAAAACTTTATTGACCGCTCCATGTCCTTCACAACGATCAGTACATTCCTTAATCTCATCCTTTAATCTCCATTCTCAATCTCTCTCAAAGCCCAGATACCTGGTTCCCTGGAAAGAAAGCCGTCCTGTGTCTCCCTCAGCTAACATCCCGTATTCCGGCCCGGAAACGGAAAGCTCCATCCGGTCTCCGCTTTCCACCTGGAAGGTGACAAAATACTTCGTGGAGGATGTGTCCGTAAAGCCGTGGGCCCCCGAAACGTCTCCCGCATTGGCATGGCGGTGATGGGTCACATGTATGCGCTTGGCTGTGACCGCTGCCTCCACCGTCAGCCGCGGCGAGTGGTTATTCTTATTCCAGGTGCTGAGCCCCTTTGCTATGGTCATGATGAATGTCCCCAGGACCATGAAAAAAACGATTGGAAATAATATGCCGAACAGGTCAAACATCCCGGACCCCTCCTTCTGCAACAGATTCTTTTCTGATTACAGGCTACCACATTTTTATTTTCTGCACAAGATTTTCCAGAAAACTTTCCTCTGTGTCCGCAGCTTTCCGGCCGCCACCGCCAGTAACGTGGAAAGCCGCAGGCAGACGGCCCGCGGCTTCTCAAAGGAGTATGTATGACAATATAGAGAAACTGGCATTAGGAATTTTTCTTCGCCGCCTCCCGGCGCTGCTTAAGCTCCGCGCGCATGGTCTTTGCGAAGGCTGGCGTAATGGGATAAAGCTTCACCAGGATCACCGTAACGATCATTAACACAATGGGATAGGCGATCTTTAAGTTCACGATCATGTCGATGACCTCCTGGGAGGTCTCTGAGGCACTGTACCCCACAGACGCCAGGGCAACGCCCACGATCATGGTGGAAAAGCTGGAGCAGAATTTCTTCATAAAGGTGATCGTGGCGTTGATGAACCCGGCCTGGGCCGTTCCAAACTTCCACTCTGTATAGTCTGTGCAGTCGGGGATCATAGCCAGCACCGCCACATTCGCGAATACGAAGCCAAGGCTTCCCACAAATCCCATGCCGATGACCTCAAGATCTGTGGCATATTCCCGGCGCACCAGGAGCCAGATGGACTGGAGCAGGATCACAAACATACCGATAAACACAGTTTTGATCTTGCCAAATTTTCTCAGCATGGCAGGCATCATGGGGATGACCACCAGGCTGATCCCCAGGGATACCAGAGAGAATACGGCTTTTAAGCCCATGTTCTCCACCACGCACCGGAGATAATATAAGGAAAGTGCAGAACTCATGGTATTCACAAGGGTAACGGCTCCCAGCAGCAGGGCTGCGCAGATCACGGCCCGGTTATGGATCACCAGCCCGATCTGGCTCTTAAAATGGATCTTTTCCGGAGTGGGAAGGGAATTATAGTAATCCACCCGCTTGGCTCCGTTGGCCGCACAGAGGCCGGTGATGATCATGGTGACACAAACGATCCCCACGCTGATGAGCCATCCAGTTCTGGGATCGGCCGATTTCTGTACAATGGGAATGGTGATCACGCCCACAACGGCTCCGGCAATGAAGCCGCCGTACTGACGGCAGGTGAGCATCAGATTCCGTTCCTGTGGATCCCGGGTCATGGCACTGTTCAATGCCTGCCACGGAACCGTAAACTGGGTATAGAAAACCGAATACAGGAGCAGCGCCACAATATAATAGATCCACATTCCGGTCTCCGGAAGATCCGGGACAGTAAACAGCATGACCATGATCACAGCCCATAAAAGGATACCCATGATCATATGGGGGCGGTACTTGCCCCACCGCTTTGTATTGGTACGGTCCGCGATGCCGCCGATGATGGGATCGTTGATGGCATCCCAGATGATCAGCAGCGTATTTAAGATACCTACGGCTCCCACATGGAGACCAGCCACATCGCTCATGAAGTTCATGGCATAGGCCGTTTTAAACTGGGAAGGCATGGTGCTGGCCACGCCGCCAAGGCCGTAGGAGACAAGCTCTCCCTTGGACATTTTCCGGTCCCGCTGGTCCTCCTGGACATTACCAGGTATGTTTTTCTCTTTCGACATATCCTGCATCTCCCTTTCCTTTTATTTCTTCATCCAGGGCTTTGCATCCTTGGGAAGCAGCGGCTGATAGCCGTCGGGCCCTGTTTTTCTCTGAAACTCTTCGGCCGCCTTTTTTACAAGCTCCGGATCGTCCAGCAGGTCGATGGCCGCCGCTGCCAGGACCTTTCCAGCATACAGGAGTCCCTTATGGGCAATGGATGATTTTCCCTGGGACACCATCTGCCAGGTGTGCTCCGGCGTGCCTCCCGCACAGGTGGCCGCAACGATCTGGGAGGTGGGGCATACCCAGCTCACGTCTCCCACGTCTGAGGAGCCGGACAAAGGTTTTTCAGAGGGGCGGTAGGGAAGGATAAAGCTGTAAATGCTTTTTTTATCGTACTGCTCGCCCAGAACCCGGCCCTTTTCTCCCATGATCCGCTCAAACCGGTCCGCCAGCTTCTGCCTGCCCGGCATGGTGTCCTGGATGGCGCTGGCAAAGGCATACTCCTCCTCTGTGTATTCCGGCAGGCCCACGGCCTTCATGTTCTCATAAAGCACCTCCTCCAGAGTGTGGTTCACCAGGATATTGGAGCAGGCCTTTTCCAGCTGGATCTCCACCTCCACGCCGCACATCATAGCGGCTCCTCTGGCGATCTGGTTGACCCTTTCGTAGATCTCCCGAACCTGGTCATTCTTGGGCGCGCGAATCAGATAAACAGACTCCGCCTCCGCCTGGACCACGTTAGGAGCGTCTCCGCCTGTGTTGGTGATGGCGTAATGGATCCTGGCCTCCGGGATGATATGCTCTCTTAAGAACTGGACCCCCATATTCATAGCTCCAGGGCATCCAGGGCGCTGCGGCCCAGGTGGGGGCTGGTTCCCGCATGGGCGCTGACTCCCTTAAAGAAATAGTGGATCCTCACATTCGCAAGGGTGCTGAAGGCCCATACGCTGTTTAACTGGTTGGGATGCCAGGAAAGGGCGATGTCCACACCTTTAAATACGCCGTCCCTGGCCATAAACGCCTTGGCGGAACCTCCTTCCTCGGCAGGGCAGCCGAAATAAATGATGGTTCCGGGCTTTTTTGATCCCTTCAGATACTCTTTCACAGCAATGGCCGCTGCCAGGCTTCCGGTCCCCAGCAGGTTATGGCCGCAGCCGTGTCCGTTTCCTCCTGGCTCCAGCGCCTCCTTCTCCGTGGCACACGCCTTCTGGCTCAATCCCGAAAGGGCATCAAACTCGCCCAGGATCCCGATCACCGGAGAGCCGCTGCCATAGGATCCGGAAAACGCTGTGGGGATCCCGGCCAGGCCAGAGGTCACCGTAAAGCCCTCTTTCTTCAAAGCGTCCATAAGGATCCCGGAAGAAACCGTTTCTGTATAATCTGTCTCTGGATGGTCCCAGATGGAGTCGCTGACGGAGAACAGAAAATCCTGCTTCTCGTCCAGCAAGTCTAAAGCTGTCTGTTTGTCCATGATAAAGCCTCCCTGCTTTCGTTCAGATTTCTTATCTGCCTCCATCATACCAGTGGTTGACAATTCCAGGTAGATATGAAATAATTACAGGGATGTATATTTTTTGTGCAAATCATTCAAAAAAACCAGGTGATACCGATGAAAATAGAGCAGATTCAATATGTCCTGGCTATTTATGAAACAGGCTCCATATCCAAGGCAGCGGAACGTTTCTATCTGTCCCGCCCCAATATCAGCAATGCCGTAAGGAATCTGGAAAATGAACTGGGCTTCGAGATCATGGAACGCGGGGCCAAAGGCGTGCGTTTCACGAAAGAGGGCCTTTTATTTGTCCAGAAGGCAGTCCGGATCCTAAAGGATGTGGACGAGATCCAGGAAATTGGAAACAGCCGGTCCAGGCTCCGGTTCGGGATCGTAAATCCCAACTGTCCCATGGTGGAGGAGGCCTTCATCCGGCTCTGCGGCCAGGTAGAGACTGCCAAGGAACTGAAAAATTACCAGGTTTCCCTGTACCGTGAGTACCAGTATGAGGGAATGCGGCTTCTGAATCAGAAAAAAGCCGACCTGGTCATCACCGTCAGCAACAATTTAAACGCCCCCTCCATGATCCGGGAAATGGAGGAGCGCGGCCTGGAATACAGAAAGCTCCTGGACGTTCCCTGTAACGTCAATCTTTCCAAAAACCACCCCCTGGCCCAGGATCCGGATTTTAAGCTGGAGAAGCTGAAGGATTATCCCTTTGTGGAGTATGCCATTGAAGGGGACCGGGGATCCCCCTATAACCGCATCTCCCAGGTAAGCTTCATCAATCTCTCAAAGCTGTTCCGGGTCAGCTCGGGCAATATGCGGACCCGGGTCATCGCTGCCACCAACGCTTACAGTGTGGGCATCGCCATGCCTCCATCCTGGGCAGAAGAATACGGCCTATGCTGTATCCCCATTCCTGGGTTTACCATGGAGTTCGGCTGCATCCGCCGGGCCGGGGAGCCAGTGTCGCCTCCGGAGCAGATGTTTATGGAGTTTTTAAAAAAAGAGCTGGATTTTCTGGATAAGAAGGAATAACAGAAATGAAAAAACGGCGGGATCCACAAACTGAACCGGATCCCGCCTCTTTTTTAAATATTGGGCATATTGGCCGTTGGCATCATCAGGACCTTTCCTGTGCCGCGGTATACGTTCACCAGCCCCTCTCCAGAGGCCGCAGAGCCGATGAGGCTCTTTCCGGACCGCTCCACCGTAAAGTCCAGAGTGCTGCTCCAGGCGATCACAAAATTCCCATCCACCTTCAGAACGTCGTTATCCAGGCGGATCTCAATCAACTCCTCTCTGGGACAGGAGGCCTCGATACAGGCCACGCCGTTTCCGTTGAGACTTAAATTGAACAGTCCCTCTCCTCCGGCCACGGCCGAGGACAGGTTGGCCCGCATGACTGCTTTGTGCTTCAGGCTGGACTCACAGGCCAGGAAAAGGCCGTCGTCCAGGACCACAGAGCCGCCCCAGTCAGCCACATCCAGGAGGATCAGATGCCGATAGGTGGGCTCCAGTACCAGGATCCCGTTTCCTGTATATTCCGGCTTAATGGTGGATTCTCCGCTGGCCTTTCCCCGTACAGCTTTTCCAAAGAAATCCCCCACGCCCTTGATCCCGGTGGTGGCGTTCACGTTTCCCAGCATCCACTGCATGGCTCCCGCTTGGATCGTGACCGGAGACTGGCTCAGATCACAGACCAGCTGACGCTTTTTCACATTCATCTGGGCGCTGTAAAAGGCTGTGACTGCCGATGACGGAGTGATGCTGAGATCCCGCTGGTATTCGATCACCTGGAACGCCCCAAGCCTGGAAATGATCTTCACATCGTCGTTGTCTGTAAAATTAGAAATCTGATACACGAGCTCCCTCCCTTAAGAAATCTGATAACATTGTTTTTGAATTACGGATATCTTATCATATAAGGAAGTTTCTGGCAAGAAAAACGTGCTATCCCACCAGCTGCACCAGGATCCCTCCCAGGGTCAGCATCAGAGCCCCGCAGGACCTGGTAACGATCTGGGCAAAGGGAAGGAGCTCCATGCGGTGGGCGCTGCTTAAAACGGCCACATTTCCAGAGCCTCCCATGTTGGTGGTGCACATACCGGCCGCAATGGCAGATTCCAGAGGATAAAATCCCGCCAGTTTTCCCAGAACTGCCGCCGTCAGCGTGATCACAGCTACCACTGCCGCCACCGCAAGCAGATAGGGAACCGTCAGCGTCTTCAGGATCGAATTCAGGTCGATCAGCGTGAATCCGATCCCCGTAAGGGCTGCCGCCGTCCAGCTGTGGATGGCAAACTGCCCCCACTCCCTGGCCGCGTCCTCCAGGGTCTCTGACAGGATCCCCGTTCCCTTCACCAGGACCACTGCCAGGATCATCCAGGCGTAGGTGGGGATCATGGGCAGAAATTTATGGAGCACCGCCCCCAGCTGGTAAAAGGCAAAGGCTATGACCATTCCCGTACACAAGGAGCCAAAGGACGGCTTCATGGGAGGCGTTTTCTTCACCGGCCGGCCATCGTTGACCAGGATCCCGTTTCCCGTAAGCTCCGGCCGCCTCTTTCCAAGATTATTGAGCAGGCCGCCGAAAATAATGGCCACACAGTTTCCAAGGACTGTGGCAGGAGCCATTTTCGTCAGCATGGCCGAGGGGTCGGCTCCCAGGGCCTGGGCATATATATCCGAAAGGGGAACTGTGCCCGCAGTCATGCCGCCGCTGGTCATGGGCACTCCCAGGTACAGGATCCCGCCCCAGAAGCCCTGGCCCAGAAGGATGCCAAAGAGTCCCGAAGCCAGGATCCCCACAGCCAGGGAAGCCGCCGCCACCGGAAGAAGCCGCACCGTGGCCCGCAGCAGAAGCTTCCGGTCAATGTTAAACAGGCTCCCCGTGATCAGCGCTGAAATATAAAAGATCAGGAACCCGCTGTCATTGATGAAAAAATCCATGGTCTCATACGTCTGCTCCGGCAGTAATCCCACCGCCTGGATGGCCGCCGCGCCCAGGATGCAGATCACTGAACCGCCCAGATACGTTTTCACCACCGGCACCGTATTTCCAATGGCATTCAGCCCTTCCCCGAACACCATCAGCACCAGAAATGCCGGTACCAGGCTTTTGGGCACACAGCCCGTATACATACAGGCCGATGTCAGCGCCAGTACCCCCAGATACAGCCCCAGGGGCATTCCCAGGATCGTCCGGCCATGATCCTTATGACCCGCTCCCATCCCCGCCTTGCCTTCCTGTCTTCTTTCCAAAGCTTCCCTGCACGTTTCCAAAGCCTTTTCCTCCCTCTTAAAGCCGTCCGCTGCCGTTTTTAAAAGCTCCTCAGAGCGTCGCTGCCATCGTCCACCGTTTTTTCGATCCTTTTTACGATCACATCATACCCTGCCTTATCATTGATCTGTACATGGACCCGGTCGCCCACCTTATGGCCCAGCAGCGCCTTTCCCAGAGGCGACTCGGAGCTGATCAGGTTTTTAAGGGAATTTCCCCGGACTGTGGTGACGATCTTGTACGTTTCTGTTTCGTCGTCCTCCTCAAAATACACATCCACCGTATTATAAAGCCCGATCTCATCCTCTTTTGAATCGTCGGATATCACCTTTGCGGTCCTTATCATCCGTTCCAGGTACCGGATCCGGCTCTCATTTTTGTTTTTATCCTTTTTGGCTGCGTAATACTCAAAGTTTTCGCTGAGATCTCCCTGGGCCCTGGCCTCCTTTACCGCTTCAATGGCCTCCTTACGGACCACCAGCTTCCGGTACTCGATCTCCTCCTCCATCTTTTTTATGTCATTTTTAGTCAGTTCATTATACATGTCTGTGTTCCTCCTGTCATGAAAGACGGCCCTTTCCTCTGCCGCCGTGCTACCATCTTACCGCGGACTGGGGAAAAAATCAACCGGCAGAAGAGAGCCGGCGCAGTCCCCTGTACCGGCCCTGAAACAGCAAAGGCTTTTTATGGGTATACATGTAGAAATCTCACCCGCTTGTTCCGGACTGGTATTTATGCTACAATGTCTGCAATACCCATTCGCCGGGTGCCTTCTGGAGCTTCTTCCTTTTACATGGGATCCGGCGTAAGAATTTCCAGAAAAGGAGAACTCCATGCTGATCACGTTCACTGCCTATATCCTGATCCCCGTTTACACCCTCCTCTTTGTGGCGGGAAGCGACTGGTTTACCACAAACTTCTCCGTTCTCGGGAATATTGCGGGCCGGAACGAGGCCTTTGTCCTCTGGGGTCTTATGGTCGGGATCTATTTCTTCGTCTGTTTAAGAAAAATCTTCCGCCGCATGCCGGAAAAGCCCGCGGGAACCTGGCTGGTGCCTCTGGCCCTGGTGCTCCTGGACTTTGCCGTCACCACGCCCTATCTGCCGGAAATGTTCCCCTTAAAGGCTTACCTTCACATCGTCTTCGCCTTTCTGGCCGCTGCATGTCTGATCCTCTGCGTATTCCTTACGGTCCTAAAGCTTTACCAGAGGGATCCCGGGGAATACAGGCCATATCTCTGGGGGATCGGAATCATCGTGGCCGTCTCTGCCTTTCTTTTTATCCTGGCAGGGATCGTCAGCAGCGCCCTGGAGATCTTCTTTACGGTCTCCATGACCTGGATGGTCTATGGGCTTTATAAAAATATGACAGCAGGGGACGGTGTTTCGTAACGTCCCCTGACTGTACAGACAGCCTGTTCTCTGTTTCACTGGATCAATTTGCTTCCACCTGCGATATTGTCATTACAGAATATACGTTCATGGCCTACAAACATTTTTTATTAAAGCAAGAAGGTGTCACCATCTGGCAGCACCTTCCATGTTTTTCTTTATACAATTGGTGCTTATCCGTTGGAAAACCAGAATAACTGCCTGGAAACCTCTGAATTATTATTTAAGTGTTGGCAGCATTGACGATTGCGTCAACGCTCATTTTTGTAATATCGTTTCTGATAATCTGCAACGGCATGAAGCATACCTCCCATTCGTCAGATCAATGCTCTTGTCTGTTCAAATATCTACTTAAAGTGTCTCATACATTGCTTCCAATTCTTCCAGAAGCTTCTCCTTTGTTCTGCCAACTAACCCCAATTGCTTAATATCCACGTTTTCATTTTTCATCCGCTGGACAAACTCTTGAATATCGGCATAAACTCCTTGGGGAGCTGCTGTCTTGACCGTGGGATCAATCAATTCCGTCAGACGGAAAACATCATTCTTATGCTTCTTAATGTTTTTGCTGTCAACGTGTTCTCCTGCGGCCTTACGATCTGTCAAATCCATCCACGCTTTTGCCTTAAA
>NZ_JAXXBR010000061.1:0-16205 GCF_037242085.1 Alitiscatomonas sp.
TAAGCCGCAGAAGGTGTTCATCCGCTCGATCACGCTGGCATTTTCCGCGATCACACTGGAAATAGCCGGGAACAGTCCCTCTAACTCCTGCCACTGGGCAGTCGTGAATTTATAAAGCAGGTCCACCATCTTGTCGGCGCTGGCAAAATCAAAGGTCTCAATGGATTTCACCGCTGCTGCTGTGGCAATATTGGTAATGCCCTGCATCTTTTCTGCGTAACCGGCCTGTCCCATTAACGGGATGACCACATTGTCAAAATATACCCGGACAGACGGAACGTAAGCCGGAATATTATAGATCACACGGTATAAGGCAAACAGGATCGGCATCTGGATCAGCAGGGGCAGACAGCCGCCTGTCATGCTGGTGCCGTACTTTTCATAAACCGCCTGAACCTCCACGTTCTGGCGCTGTAAGGACTCGTTATCTGTTTTTCCCTTATACTTTTTCTGGATCGCCTGAATTTCAGGGTTCATCACAGACATGAGCTTCGTAGTCTTCTGCTGCTTGATCGTAAGAGGGATCATCAGAGTCTTCATTACGATGGTAAACAAGATGATACATAAGCCCACGTTGAAAATACCAAAGATATCCGTAAACCGGAACAGGATATCCATGATATATCCAAGGACGGTAGCAATAGGTCCTAAAATAGACCCTGCTTTTGTCAATATCATAGCTGTAACCTCCTGGGTTTCCTACGGAACTGGATCATAACCGCCTTTTGCAAACGGATGACAGCGAAGGATCCGCCTGCAAGCAAGATACGTACCCTTTACAGCGCCATACTTTTCCAGTGCTTCCAAGGCGTATTGGGAGCACGTAGGCGTGTAGATACAGTGAGGGCCAATACACGGCGAAATAAACTTTCTGTAAAACCTCACCATGCCCATTAATACTTTTTTTACCAAACCTCTCACTTCGATTCTTTTAAAATGTTATGAAGTCCGCATAAGTGCAGAAACGCACTTTCAATTTTGTCGAATTTTTTGTCTCTGGCCGCGGCCCGCGCAACCACAACGATGTCTTTTCCATCCTCCAGCATGTCTTCGTTTAAACGGAAGCTCTCCCGCACAAGCCTGGCAAACCGGTGTCTTACGACGCTGTTGCCGACCTTCTTACTGACAGAGATCCCGATCCTGGCTCCCTTTCGGTCTGTATCCAGCACATACATGACCAGGTACTTATTTGCATAGGACCTTCCCTGGCGGTAGACCGCCTGGAACTCGCTGTTTTTCTTTAACGAATGAAATCTCTTCATAGAAACCTCAAAAAATAAGAGTACCCAAAAGTTTTCCTAAACTTCCGGATACTCTCTTGGATTCATTAAGCTGATAATCTGGCTCTACCTTTTGCTCTTCTGGCAGCTAAAACTTTTCTTCCGCCTGCGCTGCTCATTCTCGCTCTGAAACCATGAACTCTTTTTCTCTGAGTATTTTTCGGCTGAAATGTCATCTTCATAATCCCGGCACCTCCTCTTACTATAAATTCCAAGTACCTTTTTTCATGTACTGTATAAACTTAGACATGATGAAACATCGTTTCAATTATATAGAAGTTATGCGGCTTCGTCAAGACTAAATTTCGGGAAAAAGCCAAAAAAGGAGCGGGAAATTCCCGCTCCGCAAGAAAATGTATTTATTTTCTTATTTGTCACTATATTTAGTATCTTCCTATTATATAATAAGAAACGTTTTTTTCAACTAATGGTTTTTTACCTTTAAAAGCGCCTTTACAATGGCTGTGGTCAGGATCGCCGCCACAATGGCCTCCGGGATCCCGAAGCCCACGATCACTCCCAGGATCATATCATAAAGGCGGGCCACCACTTTATTTGAGGCTGCGGCATAGCTGTTTCCAAAGAAAAAGTAGATGCCGTTCATTACCAGGATCGTATTGGTCATGGAACCTGCGATACCAGCCAGGCCAAGGGCCACGGTCTGGCCGCCCTTTTTTCCACGGGCGAGCTTTAAGACCAGCTCATACACATAGTATGCCGCCACTCCGATCAGGACTCTGGGGACGATGGAGATCACCACACTCCACATATTCCCGCTGTATCCGCCGATGGTCACAAAGGGGCTGAATACAAAGGAGGTCACCGTAGGCGTAAGCGTCGCACGGACCAGACTGGTGAGCCCAAATACAAGGCCCAGATACGCGCCGTATTTAGGGCCAAGAAGGAGCGCGCCGATAATGACCGGGACATGGATGATGGTGGCATTCATAAAGCCAAGGGGGATGTAGCCCAGGAATGGTACTACTGACATGGCAATGATGACGGCCGTGAAGATCCCGGCAAGGGACATGTCTAAGACTTTCTTTTCAATTTTCATGATCTTCCTCCTGCTACTGTTCTTTTCTTATAAAAGATACAATGCAATATAGTCACACACGCATTATACAAAACCATGGGAAAATGTCAATAAAGTTTTCCCCATTCCTATGAAAAATAATTATCCCCAATTTGTGGACAAACTGTGGATAACTTTCCGGATAACCTGCGGATAATTTGTGGATTGAATCTTTTCATTGAAAATTCCATCGGATTATTGTAAAATGATATTAGATTGGGTTTATGTGCTTTTGTGGACGGGTCCAAAACTTATCCACAGTTATGCACAGGTTTATACACATATTTAGGAGTACAGATATGCTGGAGAAAATTTTAGAGAAATGGGACGCGATCCTTTTAAATATCAAGGAGGAGCACGATGTCACCGATGTGTCCTACAAGACGTGGCTGCTGCCTTTGAAGCCATATTCTGTGGATAAACATATCCTCACCATCCTGGTGCCCGACGCCCTGTTTCTGGAGTATGTGAAAAAAAAATACGAGTTTTTGTTGAAAGTTACCATTGAAGAGCTGACCGGGATCTCCTGTGAGATCACATTTATCCCCAAAGACAGCATCAAAGAGGAGGAACCGGAAAAAAAGCTGATCCAGAACCACACGGCTGCCGTTAGCCAGCTGGCGATCCAGAACGCCAATCTGAATCCCCGCTATACCTTTGACACCTTTGTGGTGGGAAAAAATAACAACCTGGCCCACGCCGCATCCCTGGCTGTGGCCGAATCCCCAGGAGAGATCTACAATCCGCTTTTTATTTATGGAGGCGTGGGACTGGGAAAGACCCATCTGATGCATTCAGTGGCCCATTTTATCCTAAAAAATAATCCCAGCGCCAAGATCCTCTATGTGACCTCTGAGAAATTCACCAATGAGCTGATCGACGCCATCCGTAATAAGAACAACGTTTCCACCACGGAATTCCGTGAAAAATACCGGACCAACGACGTCCTCCTCATTGACGATATCCAGTTCATCATTGGAAAAGAAAGTACCCAGGAGGAGTTTTTCCACACCTTCAACGCCCTTTATGAGGCCAAAAAACAGATCATCATCTCCTCAGACCGCCCGCCCAGAGAGATCGAGACCCTGGAGGACCGTCTCCGCTCCCGGTTCGAGTGGGGTCTGACTGTGGATATCCAGCAGCCAGACTATGAGACACGGATGGCGATCCTTCGGAAAAAGGAGGAGCTGGAAGGCTATAATATTGATAATGAAGTGATCAAATACATCGCCTCCAACATTAAATCCAATATCCGTGAGCTGGAGGGAGCCCTTACAAAAATCGTAGCCTTAAGCAAGCTGAACAACCGCGAGATCAATATCGAGCTGGCGGAGGAGGCCTTAAAGGACCTGATCTCCCCCAATGCCGTGAAGGAAGTGACTCCCCAGCTGATCCTTAATGTGGTGGCGGAGCATTTTGGGATCAATACCCTGGATATCATCGGCCAGAAGCGCAGCAAGGAGCTGGTATTCCCCCGGCAGATCGTGATGTATCTCTGCGGTGATATGACGACCGAGTCCCTCCAGAATATCGGCAAAGCCCTGGGAGGCCGCGACCACACCACGATTATCCACGGAACGAAGAAGATCGCCGACCGTTTAAAGACCGATGAAAATCTTCAGAACACTGTGGATATCTTAAAGAAAAAGATCAATCCTCACTGATCTGTGGACAGCCTTGTGGAATACCCGTGAAAAATTTGTGGATAAGCAGCTGAAATTTTTTTCAGATTTTCCCCTTGTGGATACTTCTTAAGTTATTCATCCTGAATCTTAAGGTTACCCACAGCTTGTTCAACGTGGAAAATCCTCTATATTTCAGCAATTTTACGCTTATTCACAAATTCACAGCCCCTACGACGATTGCGACGAAAATCTTTTATATATTTCTCTATTAAACCTGTCGCCAGCCAGAAAGGAAGTTATCAACATCTATGAAACTGACATTTCAAAAAGCCGCTTTACTAAACGGCATTAATATTGTTTTAAAAGCCGTTCCCTCAAAAACAACCATGCCTATTCTGGAATGTATCCTGATCGACGCATCCACCGATGTCATCAAGCTGACCGGTAACGATATGGAGCTGGGGATCGAAACAAAAGTTGAAGGAAATATTCTTGAAAAAGGAAAAATCGCCTTAGATGCAAAGCTTTTTTCTGAGATCACCAGAAAATTATCCGATGGAGATTCCATGGTGACCATCGAATCCGATGAAAAATACAACACCACCATTACCTGTGACAACTCTGTATTCCGGATCCAGGGAAAAGACGGGGACGAATTCTCCTATCTCCCCTATATTGAAAAGAATAAATATATCTGTCTGTCCCAGTTTACATTAAAGGAGCTGATCCGACAGACGATTTTTTCCATTTCTGTCAACGACAGCAATAAAATGATGACCGGAGAGCTGTTTGAAGTAAACGGCGATTCCTTAAGAGTGGTATCCTTAGACGGCCACCGGATGGCGATCCGGAAGATCCTTTTAAAAGATACCTATGAAAATACAAAGGTCATCGTTCCGGGAAAAACCTTAAACGAGATCAGCAAGATCCTGACCGGAGACAATGAAAAAGAGGTGCAGATCTACTTCGGCGCCAACCATATTTTATTTGAATTTGACGATACGATCGTGGTTTCCCGCCTGATCGAGGGAGAATATTTTAAGGTGGACCAGATGCTGTCCAGCGATTACGCCACCAAGATCTCTGTAAATAAAAAGGAATTCTTAGACTGCATCGAAAGAGCCAGCATCCTGATCCGGGAAAATGATAAAAAACCGATCATTTTAAACATCGAGGAATCAAAAATGGCCCTGAAGCTGAATTCCAGCTTTGGAACTATGAATGCAGAGATCCTGATCTACAAGACCGGCCAGGATCTGATGATCGGCTTCAATCCCAAATTCCTCATCGACGCCCTGCGGATCATCGACGACGAAAATGTGACGCTTTATATGATGAACCCCAAGTCCCCCTGCTTTATTAAGGATGAGGAGGAAACATATATTTACCTGATCCTGCCGGTGAACTTCAACGCGGCGGCGGTATAAACATATACCTGGTAATGGTATATACTCCTGGTATGGAATAGAAAGGAAAAAAATGGAAAAGATTCATTTAAAGGATGATTTTATAAAGCTGGGCCAGGCTCTTAAGCTGGCCGGCCTGGTGGATTCCGGCGTGGAGGCCAAGATCGTGATCCAGGACGGAAAGGTTTCTGTCAACGGAGCGGCGGAGCTCCAGAGGGGAAAGAAGCTTTATCCGGGCGATGTGGTATCCTTTGGCGGAAAGGAATTTCAGATAGAAAAATAAGGGTACGGTTTCATGTTCATTGAGTCGATCGAGCTTCTGAATTACAGGAATTATAAGCAGTTACATATGGACTTCCACAGCGGGACCAATGTGCTTTACGGCGACAATGCCCAGGGAAAGACCAATATCCTGGAAGCCGTTTATGTATGCAGCACCACCAAGTCCCATAAAGGGAGCAAGGATAAAGAGATCGTCCGGTTCGGGGAGGAGGAATCCCATATTAAGATGACCGTCCGGCGGGACGGGATCCCATACCGGATCGATATGCATCTGAAAAAGAACCGGACCAAGGGCGTGGCCGTCAACGGCGTCCCAATAAAAAAGGCCAGCGAGCTGTTTGGGATCGTCAACGTGATCTTTTTCTCCCCTGAGGACTTAAACATCATAAAAAACGGACCGGCTGAGCGGAGGAGGTTCCTGGATCTGGAGCTCTGCCAGCTGAACAAGGTGTATGTATACGATCTGGTCCAGTATAACCGGGTGGTGGTCCAGAGAAATAAGCTTTTAAAGGAGATGGATTCGGATCCGTCCTTAAAGGAGACCTTAAATATCTGGGATTCGCAGCTGGTGCGGTTCGGAAGCGAGCTGATCCGGCTCCGGACCCGTTTTGTGGAGGAATTAAACGAGCTGATCCGTGAGATCCATTTTCATCTTTCCGGTGAAAGGGAGGAGCTTGAGATCCGGTATGAACCCAATGTGACGCCGGAAACCTTTGAAGCAGAGCTTTCCCGGAACCGGAACCAGGAGCTGAGGCAGAGACTCACACTGACAGGCCCCCACAGGGATGACCTGAATTTTATCGTCAATGGCGCAGATATCCGGAAATTTGGTTCCCAGGGCCAGCAGAGGACGGCGGCCCTGTCCTTAAAGCTTTCGGAGATCGAGCTGGTGAAAAGGACCGTGAAGGATTATCCGGTGCTGCTTCTGGACGACGTGCTGTCTGAGCTGGACGGAAAACGCCAGGAGCACCTGCTGTCAGAGATCAGCCATATCCAGACGCTGATCACCTGCACAGGACTGGATGAATTTGTGAACAGCAGATTTCAGATGGACAAGATTTTTAAGATCGTTGAAGGAACCGTTGAGAGTGAAGAGCTGTGTGTGCAGTTGTAACAGAATTTAAAGGAGGAACATCATGAGCACAGAATATGGAGCCGACCAGATTCAGATCCTGGAAGGCCTTGAAGCAGTAAGAAAAAGACCTGGAATGTATATTGGGAGCACTTCCTCCAGGGGACTTCATCATCTTGTATATGAGATCGTAGACAATTCCGTGGATGAGGCCCTGGCGGGATACTGTGATTCCATCGACGTCCAGATCAACCCGGATAATTCCATTACGGTGGTGGACGACGGCCGCGGGATCCCGGTGGACATCCAGAAAAAGGCCGGGATCCCGGCGGTGGAGGTGGTATTTACCATCCTTCATGCCGGAGGAAAGTTCGGCGGCGGGGGCTATAAGGTTTCCGGCGGGCTCCATGGCGTGGGTGCATCGGTGGTAAATGCCTTGTCCGAGTGGCTGGAGGTGGAGGTACGCACAGGCGGCCATGTATATAAACAGCGGTATGAACGGGGAAAGACCATGTATCCCTTAAAGATCGTGGGAAGCTGTGGGGCGGAGGAGCACGGCACCCGGGTCACCTTCCTGCCGGATAAAGAAATTTTTGAAGAGACCGTTTACGATTTTGATACCTTAAAGATCCGTTTAAGGGAGACGGCCTTTCTGACCAAGGGGCTGAAGATCACTCTGAGGGACGGACGGGAGGAGAAAAGGGAAAAGACCTTCCACTATGAAGGCGGGATCCGTGAGTTTGTGGAGTATTTAAACCGCAGCAATGTGCCCCTGTATGAGCATGTGTTTTACTGCGAGGGCCAGAGGGACGGCGTGCTGGTGGAGGTTGCCATGCAGCACAATGACTCCTATACAGAAAATATATACAGCTTCGTCAATAACATCAACACGCCTGAGGGCGGGACCCATCTGACCGGCTTTAAAAATGCCCTCACGAAGACGTTCAACGACTACGGGAGAAAGAATAAGCTTTTAAAGGAAAATGAACCGGCCCTTTCCGGTGAGGATATCCGGGAGGGACTGACGGCTATCATCAGCATCAAGGTGGAGGATCCCCAGTTTGAGGGACAGACCAAGCAGAAGCTGGGCAACAGCGAGGCCAGAGGAGCCGTGGACGGCGTGGTCAGCGAGCAGCTTACCTATTATCTGGAACAGAATCCGTCAGTGGCCAAGGCCATCATCGAAAAATCTGTCCTGGCCCAGAGAGCCCGGGCGGCTGCCAGGAAGGCCAGGGATCTGACCAGAAGGAAGACGGCTCTGGATGGCCTTTCTCTCCCTGGAAAGCTGGCGGACTGCTCCAGCAAGAATCCGGAGGAGTGCGAGATCTACATCGTAGAGGGAAATTCCGCCGGCGGTTCGGCCAAGGATGCGAGAAATAAGGCCACCCAGGCGATCCTGCCGCTGCGCGGAAAGATCTTAAACGTGGAGAAGGCAAGACTGGACCGGATCTACGGAAATGCAGAGATCCGTTCCATGATCACGGCCTTTGGAACCGGGATCCACGAGGAATTTGATATTTCCAAGCTGAGATACCATAAGATCATCATTATGACCGATGCGGACGTGGACGGCGCCCATATCAGCACCCTGCTCCTGACGTTTATATACCGGTTTATGCCGGAGCTTATCAAACAGGGATACGTTTATCTGGCCCAGCCGCCTCTTTATAAGCTGGAAAAGAATAAGCGCATCTGGTACGCATACAGCGATGAAGAGCTCAATGAGATCCTGAAGGAAGTGGGCCGCGACCAGAATAATAAGATCCAGCGATATAAGGGTCTGGGAGAGATGGACGCGGAGCAGCTCTGGGAGACGACCATGGATCCCGAGCGCCGGATCCTTCTTCGAGTGACCATGAATGAAGAAATGACATCAGAGATCGATCTGACCTTTACCACCTTAATGGGCGATCAGGTGGAACCCAGAAGAGAATTCATTGAATTAAACGCCAAATACGGAACCCTGGATATTTAATCCCGGGATATGGAGAGGCCCTTGGGGCCAAGAAGGGTGGAAAAATAAATGGAACCGAATATTTTTGATAAAGTGCATGACATTGATCTGAAAAAGACAATGGAAAAGTCGTATATCGACTATGCGATGAGCGTCATTGCCGCCCGAGCGCTTCCGGACGTGCGGGACGGATTAAAGCCGGTGCAGAGAAGAGTGCTGTACTCCATGGTGGAGTTAAATAATGGACCGGATAAGCCCCATAGAAAGAGCGCCCGTATCGTCGGTGATACCATGGGTAAATACCATCCCCACGGCGACACCTCCATTTACGGAGCCTTGGTAAATATGGCCCAGCACTGGTCTATGCGGTATATGCTGGTGGACGGCCACGGAAACTTTGGATCTGTGGACGGCGACGAGGCGGCGGCCATGCGGTACACCGAAGCCAGATTAAGCAAGATCTCAACGGAAATGCTGGCGGATATTTATAAGGACACTGTGGACTTTGTTCCCAACTTTGATGAAACAGAAAAAGAGCCGGTAGTCCTGCCGTCCAGATTTCCAAATCTTCTGGTCAACGGCGGAACCGGCATTGCCGTCGGCATGGCCACCAATATCCCGCCCCATAACCTGCGGGAAGTGATCGCAGCGGTGGTAAAGATCATCGACAATAAGGTGGAGGAGAACCGGGAAACGACCATGGAGGAGCTGCTTTCCATCATCAAGGGACCGGATTTCCCCACGGCGGCTACCATCCTGGGGACCAGGGGCATAGAGGAGGCATACCGGACCGGACGCGGAAAGATCAAGGTGCGTGCGGTGACGGACATCGAGACCATGCCCAACGGAAAGAGCCACATCATCGTCACAGAGCTTCCCTACCTGGTCAATAAGGCCCGCCTGATCGAAAAAATGGCGGAGCTGGTAAAGACAAAGAAGATCGACGGCATCACGGCCATCACCGACGAATCCAACCGGGAGGGCTTAAGGATCAACATCGAGCTGAGGAGAGACGTCAACGCAAATGTGATCTTAAACCAGCTCTTAAAGCACACCCAGCTCCAGGATTCCTTCGGCGTGATCATGCTGGCTCTGGTAAACAACGAGCCCAAGGTCCTTACCCTGTCCCAGATGCTTACGTATTATCTGGATCACCAGAAGGACGTGGTGACCAGAAGGACCAGATATGACTTAAATAAAGCAGAGGAACGGGCCCACATTTTAGAGGGACTGTTAAAGGCCCTGGATCATATCGACGAGGTGATCCGCATCATCCGGGGTTCAGCCAACGTGGGAGAGGCAAAGACCCAGTTAATGGCCCGTTTTGGCCTTTCAGATGTCCAGGCCCAGGCCATTGTGGACATGCGTCTGCGGGCGCTCACCGGTCTGGAACGGGAGAAGCTGGAGAATGAATACAAAGAGCTTCAGGCCAGGATCGCAGAGCTGAAGGCCATCTTATCAGATGAAAACAAGCTCTTAGGCGTGATCCGGAAGGAGCTTCTGGTGATCTCTGACAAATACGGGGATGACCGCCGGACAAAGATTGGCTTTGATGACGACGTTTCCGTGGAGGATCTGATCCCCGACGACGACGCAGTGATCGCCATGACCAACCTGGGCTATATCAAGAGGATGTCTGTGGACAATTTCAAGAGCCAGAACCGGGGAGGAAAAGGGATCAAGGGAATGCAGACCATCGAGGAGGACTTCATCGAGGACCTTCTGATGACCACCAATCACCATTATATCATGTTCTTTACCAATACAGGCCGCTGCTATCGGTTAAAGGCCTATGAGATCCCGGAGGCCGGAAGAACGGCCAGGGGCACAGCCATTGTTAATCTTCTCCAGCTTCAGCCGGGAGAAAAGGTAACGGCGACGATCCCCATGAAGGAGATCGACAATGAAAAATATCTGATGATGGCCACAAAGAACGGTATGGTGAAAAAGACCCGCATGGAAGAATACACCAATATGAGAAAGACCGGCCTCCAGGCCATCCTCCTCCGTGAGGACGACGAGCTCATTGAGGTAAAGGTGACTGACGATACGGAGGATATCTTCCTTGCCACAAAATACGGCCTTTCCATCCGCTTTAAGGAGAGCGACGTGCGGATCACCGGACGGGTCTCCTACGGCGTCATCGGAATGAAGCTGGATCCGGGCGACCAGGTCATCGGCATGCAGATGGAGAGCCAAGGCGAATATATGCTGGTGGCTTCCGAAAAAGGATATGGAAAGAGGACCCGCATATCAGAATTTAAGAGCCAGCTCCGGAACGGCCGCGGACTTCTTTGCTATAACGTGACGGAGAAAACAGGATGCCTGGTGGGAATGAAGCTGGTGGACGATGAGCGCGACATCATGCTCATCACCAACGAGGGCATACTGATCCGCATGAGTGTGGACGATATTTCCGTCATTGGAAGAAATACGTCCGGAGTCAAATTAATGAGCATCGATCCGGATTCCAACGTGCGTGTGGCCACCATCGCCAAGGTGCGGGAAAGCAGCCATGGGGACGGAGAGGAAGACGGTGAAGAGATAAAAACGGATCTGGAGAATGGGGACCAGAACGAATAAATCAGACTGAGGGAGGTAGTCTTATGGGAATTTCAAAAAAAGAGGCCTTACAGGCGATCGAGCGGGAACGGGAAATGATCTGTGCAGCCAGCGATGCAGTCTGGGATCATCCGGAAACTGCATTCCAGGAATTTAAGTCCACAGAGATCCTCTGTGAGCTCCTGGAGAAAGAGGGCTTTTCTGTGGAGAGGAACCTGGCCGGGATCCAGACAGCATTTTCCGGCCGGTTTGGCCATGGAAAGCCGGTGGTGGGCATCCTGGGTGAATTCGATGCCCTTTCCGGCCTTTCCCAGGAGTCGGAGAGCATTGAAAAGGTGCCTGTATGTGAGGGGGAGCCGGGCCACGGCTGCGGCCATAACCTGCTGGGAGCCGGATCTGTGGCTGCGGCCATTGCCGTAAAGGAATACCTGGAGAAGAATGGAAAAGAGGGGACTGTGGTATTTTTCGGCTGTCCCGGTGAGGAAGGCGGCTCCGGCAAGGGCTTTATGGCCAGGGACGGTGTCTTTGACGAGCTGGATTTCGCCATCAGCTGGCATCCCGGCGACCAGAATGAGGTTTCTGTGGGAAGCTCTCTGGCCAATTACCAGGTATTTTACCGGTTCTTCGGAACGGCGTCCCATGCGGCGGCCTGTCCGGAGCTGGGAAGGAGCGCCCTGGATGCTGTTGAGCTTATGAACACCGGCGTGCAGTATTTAAGAGAGCATGCCATCCAGGAAGCCAGGATCCATTACGCCATTACCAACACCGGCGGCTATTCTCCCAATGTGGTGCAGCCATTTGCGGAGGTCTTATACCTGATCCGTGCGCCTAAAAACGATCAGGTGAAGGAACTGTTTGAGAGAGTCAATGACATTGCCAGGGGAGCGGCTCTGATGACTGGTACCCGGATGGAAATGCAGTTTGTGAAGGCATGCTCCAATGTGGTGGACAATACGGTCCTGGAGGAGGTGCTCCAGAAAAACCTGGAAGAGGTAGAGCGGGAGCCCTATACAGAAGCGGAGCTGGAGTTTGCGAAAAAGCTTGCGGGTACATATGGCGGCGGTGAGCTGGATGTCCAGGATCTCCTGAAGCGGTATGAGAAGTCCAGAAAGGCAGAGGTGGAGGCCTTCTTAAACGCCCATAAGGACGATGTGATCTGCGATTATATCGTGCCCTTAAAGGATACAGAGACCGTTATGGCCGGTTCCACAGATGTGGGCGATGTAAGCTGGGTATGCCCTACGGCCCAGATCAACGCAGTGACCGAGGCGGCTGGAACACCAGGCCATTCCTGGCAGCAGGTGTCCCAGGGAAAATCCTCTATTGCCCATAAAGGCATGCTGTTTGCCGGAAAGGTCATGGCTGGAGCCATCATCGACGTGCTGGAGGATCAGAGGCTGATCGGTGAGGCGAAGGACGAACTGAAAAAACGGGTCGGCGAAGCCGGCTATGTGGCTCCGATCCCCAAGGATGTAAGGCCTATGGCCATCAATCCGAAAAAATAATGGAGCTGTTTGAGGTAAGATGTGATGAAAGCATGGGAAACGTTTAAAGAGTATTTTATGATCACGGTAGGAGTGGCGATCGTGGCGGTATCCGTTTATTTCCTTCTGGTTCCAAGCCATGTGACTGTGGGAAGCATCAGCGGTCTGTCGATCATCCTGGAATATTTTATTCCTCTGCCGCTCTCAGTGATCACCTTTATCCTGAATGCCATCCTTCTGGTGGTTGGATTTTTACTGATTGGAAAGGATTTCGGGATCAAGACCGTTTATACGTCTCTGATGATGCCAGTGATGATGGGAGTCCTGGAGCGGATCTATCCGGATGTACAGTCGATCATGAAGGATCCGTTTCTGGATATGATCGTGTATATTTTCATTGTAAGCATTGGACAGGCGGTGATGTTCCGCTATAATGCGTCCTCGGGCGGCCTGGATATAGTTGGAAAGGTCCTCAATAAATACATGCATATCGAGCTGGGAAGAGCCATTTCCATGGCTGGAATGCTGGTAGCCATTTCCTCGATCCTTACGTCTGATCTGAATATGGTGATCTTAAGCATTTTGGGTACGTACCTCAGCGGTATTATCCTGGATCACTTCATCTTCGGCTTCAACATTAAAAAGAGGATCTGTATCATCTCCAAAAAGGAAAAGGAGATCACAGATTTCATCCTCCATGAGATGCACAGCGGAGCCACCATCTATGAGGCCAGGGGCGCTTACGACAATACGGTGCGCCGGGAGATCATAGCCATTGTATCGAAGAATGAATATTCCAAGCTGATGAATTTCATTACGAAGACGGATAAGGACGCGTTCGTTACGGTCTATACAGTCAATGAGGTTTTATACAGACCGAAATTCTAAAGGAACAAAGGAGAGGCCATGAGAGAGGTTTCAGTAAGCGAGATCACAAAAAACATAAGGGAGATGTGCATTGAAGCCAACCATTTCCTGTCTCCGGACATGAAGCAGGTCTTTGATGAGGCTGTAAGCAGGGAGGAATCCCCTCTGGGAAAACAGATCTTAAACCAGCTGGAGGAGAATCTCCGGATCGCCGGGGAGGACATGATCCCCATCTGCCAGGATACCGGAATGGCCGTGGTATTTTTAAAGGCGGGCCAGGAGGTACACTTTACCGGCGGCAGTCTCACAGAGGCGGTCAATGAAGGCGTCCGCCAGGGGTATACAGAGGGATTTTTAAGAAAATCCGTGGTGCAGGACCCCATCGAGCGGGTGAATACCGGCGACAATACACCGGCCATCCTTCATTATGAGATCGTGGAGGGAGACTCGGTGGAAATCACCGTGGCTCCCAAGGGCTTTGGCAGCGAAAATATGAGCCGTGTGTTCATGCTGAAGCCGGCAGATGGCATTGAAGGCGTTAAGGAGGCCATTCTGACGGCAGTCCGGGATGCGGGGCCCAATGCCTGTCCGCCCATGGTGGTGGGCGTCGGCATCGGTGGTACCTTTGAAAAGTGCGCCCTTATGGCAAAGCATGCGCTTACCAGAGACCTCTCTGAGGAAGCTCCGGTCCCCTATGTGCGGGAACTGGAAAAAGAGATGCTGGAACGGATCAATGGCCTGGGAATCGGTCCTGGCGGCCTGGGAGGCCGTATAACGGCCTTTGCCGTGAATATTGAAACGTATCCTACCCACATTGCGGGACTGCCGGTAGCGGTCAATATATGCTGTCATGTAAACCGCCACGCCCACCGGGTCATCTGATCATGAAAAATCCGGTATCATCGGATAAAGGAGAGAGCCATGGATAAAAATATACATGTACCTATCAGCCGGGAGGACGCAGAGGGTCTGAAGGCCGGCGATTACGTTTATTTGACAGGCACGATCTATACGGCCAGGGATGCGGCCCATAAACGGATGAAGGAAACTCTGGACGCAGGAAAGGAGCTTCCCCTTTCCCTAGACCGGAATGTGATCTATTATATGGGACCGTCTCCGGCCAGGGAGGGCCGTCCCATCGGCTCTGCCGGCCCTACGACCGCCAGCAGGATGGATAAGTATGCTCCGGAGCTCCTGGACCTGGGCCTGGGGGCCATGATCGGAAAAGGAAAAAGAAGTCCGGCGGTGGCTGACGCCATCGTAAGGAACGGGGCTGTTTATTTTGCTGCCATTGGAGGAGCAGGAGCTCTTTTATCGAAATGTATTTTAAGCTCAGAGGTGATCGCATACGGAGATCTGGGGCCAGAGGCGGTGAGAAAGCTGGAGGTAAAGGATTTCCCGGTGGTAGTGGTCATCGATTCCCAGGGGAATAATCTTTATGAAACCGCCGCCAGGGCGTATGCAAAGGAAGGATGACATGAACAGAATCGCTTATATGGTCATAAAGAGCCTGCCGTTTGTTCCGGCATGGTTTTACCGCGTATGCCGCCTGGGAAGAGATCAGGATCCCCATACGGAGCAGGAGCGGTATGATTATTTAAGAAAACTGGTTAAGAGGGTCAATAAAAGCGGCCGTGTGGCAATTGAGGTCCATGGCCGCGACAACCTTCCTGCCGCGGACGGCTTTATCATGTTCCCGAATCACCAGGGCCTCTTTGACGTTCTTGCTGTGATCGAGGGATGTCCACGCCCATTTGGTGTGGTCATAAAAAAAGAGGCAGCGGATATCATTCTCGTAAAGCAGGTAGTGAGACTGCTCAGAGGGATTTCCATAGACCGGCAGGATACCAGGAGCTCTTTAAAGGTGATCAATCAGATGACAGAAGAGGTCAGGAAAGGGAGAAATTATCTGATCTTTCCAGAGGGGACCAGATCCAGAAAGGGGAATGAGCTACTGGAATTTAAAGCAGGTACCTTTAAAAGTGCTGTAAACGCCTGCTGTCCCATAGTGCCGGTGGCATTGATCAACAGCTTCAAGCCCTTTGATATCCGTTCCATCAAAGAAGAGACAGTCCAGGTCCACTTTTTAAAGCCTATTGAGTATGATCAATATATAGGAATGAAAACAAAAGAAATCGCACATCTTGTACATGACAGGATACAGGAAGAAATAAATAAATTTATCTAAAAAAAATATTGACAAAATGTTTTTTCTCTTATATAATGACATATGCGTCTGGCGAATGCCAGAATTTAATAAGTGATTATTAGCTACGGTAATAAGGAGAAATACTCAAGAGGCCGAAGAGGCGCCCCTGCTAAGGGTGTAGGTCGGGAAACCGGCGCGAGGGTTCAAATCCCTCTTTCTCCGTTCACTGCAAGCAGCATGACGGCACAGCAAACGCCGGAGCTGTCAGACAGTGGTACGTAAAGCAGGACAGAGTTTATATGGCCAGCAGAGCGTAAATGAATTTCTTCAAAAAAGAAATTCAAAAAAATAAAAAAAGTTCTTGACAAACAGAATACAGCATGATATACTATCGAAGCTGTCGCTGAGAAAGACAAGAACAGCACAGAACCTTGAAAACTGAACAGTAT
>NZ_JAXXBR010000001.1:0-1344 GCF_037242085.1 Alitiscatomonas sp.
CTACGACAGCGCGGTTAACAGCCGCGTGCTCTACCGACTGAGCTATCGAGGAATAGTTGTTTCAAACAACGATGATATTATATAATAGAGGTAAAGAAATGTCAAGGATTTTTTTAAATTTTTCTCTATTTCCTGGATTTTCCGGATCCTATCCAAACGACGGGAACTCACTGTCCAGCCCGACCCCAAAACCGGAAATCCGGACAAGGCGGCGGCCTGGATCAAACGCTCCCCAAAGCCGCCCCTTATCCGTTCTCACATATTACTTTCCCACTCGCTCCAGCTTTACCACACACTCGCAGTGTCCCCCCATCGGAAACATATCCACTGGACGCACACGCATTGCCCGGTAGCCGTTTTCCTCCAGGAACTTCACATCCCTGGCCAGGGTCGCCGAATCGCAGCTTACATAGACCACCCGCTCTGGAGCCATCTTAAGGATCGTTTCCAGACAAACGGGATCGCAGCCCTTCCTTGGCGGGTCCACCACGATCACGTCCGCATGGACATGGTTCCTTTCATACTGCTCCGGCAGCACCTCCTCGGCCTTGCCGACGAAAAACTCCACATTTTCGATGCCGTTTCTCCTGGCATTCTCCCTGGCGTCCTCAATGGCCTGGGGAATGATCTCCACGCCATAGACCTTCCCGGCCTTCTTCGCCAGAAATGATGAAATGGTCCCGATGCCGCAATAAAGGTCCCAGACCGTCTCGCCGCCGGAAAGATCTGCAAATTCCAGGGCCGTGCCGTAAAGCTTTTCCGTCTGTACCGGATTCACCTGGTAAAAGGAAAGGGGGGAGATCCGGTATTCGATATCACCGATGGTGTCTGTGATATAGCCGGGGCCGTAAAGGTTTACGATCCTTGTGCCCATGATCACGTTGGTCCGCTCGGTGTTGACCGAATACGATACACTGGAGACGCCTGCCTCCCTTAACCGCTCCGCCAGCTCCCCGCCGTGGGGAAGCTCCTCTCCATTGATGACCAGGCAGACCATCAGCCCGCCGCTGGAAAATCCCTTTCTTAAGAGCACATGGCGCACCAGGCCCTGATGGGCGGCCTCGTCATAGGGCTTTATTTTATATTCTTTCATGAAATCCAGGATAATTTTCAGAAGCTCCTTATTTTCCTGGCAGCCCAGAAGGCAGTCCAGACCCGGAGCCGGGATCAGGGAATGGGTGCGTCCCGCGTAAAATCCCGCCGTCAGCTGTCCGTCCTTTCCCAGGCCCACCGGATACTGGGCCTTGTTGCGGTAACGCCAAGGGTCCTCCATGCCGATGATGGGCTCCATGACCACGGCATCCAAAACGCCCGCGGCCTTTTCCCTGTCCTCCGGCAGGAACA
>NZ_JAXXBR010000056.1:0-15689 GCF_037242085.1 Alitiscatomonas sp.
ATGGGCAGCTTCTCCACCCTTGCTTTGGCAAGGATCTTCTTGGCCTCCATCATGGTGATTCCCTCTTTGGCTGTGACCAGGTTTTCAGAGGTCATGCATTCCTTGATCTTCTTGGAAAAATCCTCTTCAAATTTCAGGTCGCGGTTGGTGATGATGCCGACTAATCTTTTACCCTCTGTGATCGGAACGCCGGAGATCCGGAATTTTCCCATCAGCTCGTCCGCATCCTTTAATGTATGTTCCGGGGATAAATAAAATGGGTCTGTGATTACTCCGTTCTCTGAACGCTTAACCTTGTCAACCTCTTCGGCCTGCGCTTCGATTGACATGTTTTTGTGAATGATCCCGATACCGCCCTGTCTTGCCATTGCAATGGCCATGCGGTGTTCTGTGACCGTATCCATTCCTGCACTCATAAAAGGAATGTTCAGTTTGACTTTCTTAGTCAGGTACGTGGATACGTCAACCTGATTGGGAATTACTTCTGAATATGCCGGCACCAGCAGCACATCGTCAAATGTAATGCCTTCTCCAATGATCTTACCCATTCTAAGGTTCCCTCTCTTTCTTAAGTTTCGCTGGAATTTATCTGTTCCTTTTAGCTATTTCATAGAGTATATCAGTTTTGTATCTTTTGTGCAACAGGGGATTTATACTATTTTTTTGATTCTTTTATTACCTCTTCTTATATATTTCTCCCAAATTCTCCAGAAAAGCCCTGTTTTCTTCCCCTTTTTTCACACAGATCCGATAATGATCCCCGGAAAGTCCCTGGTAATCGCCGCATCTGCGGATCAGGATCCCACGGGATAAAAGGGACTCATAAAGCTCTCCCCCGTCCCCTCTGTCTGTCCTCTTAAATAAAAGGAAATTGGCCTCCGAGGGAAATACATAAAAGCCCAGCCTTTGCAGGCCTTCCCTTAAATATTCCCGCTCCCGGCTTATGAGCTTCCGGGCTTCCCGGAGGTAGGGCTCCCGCTCTGCTCCAAAGGCCGCGCATCCGGCCTCCTGGGCCGGTATGGACACGTTCCAGGGCTGGCTCTGGCTCTGCATCTTAAGCCGCAGCTCTCCGTCTGCCAGGAATCCGTACCCCAGGCGGAGTCCTGCCATGGCAAAGGATTTTGTAAATGCTTTCAGCAAAAAAACTTTTTTTTCTCCTGCCCGCACCAGATCCAGTACCGAATCCCTCTCATCCTCCTCCGCCAGGTCCAGGAAGCACTCGTCCACCACTGCAAGGATCCCCTGAACGGTGCAGAACTCCAGGATCCGGCGGATCTCCTCTCCCGGCGTCAGCCTTCCGGTCGGATTGGCCGGATTGCACAAAAAGATCATATCCGGCCTGGCGCTCTTTAAAAAATCCAGATACCGGTCTGCCGGAAGAGAAAAATCCTCCTCCTCCTTCAATGGAAAAAACAGGACCTCCGCCCCCACAGATGAAAGAGCCGCTTCATACTCTGTAAACGACGGAGCCGTCAAAACAGCCCGCCTGGGAGATACGGCCCGGACGATCCCGAAGATCAGCTCCGCAGCCCCGTTTCCAAACACAAGGGTTTCCTCCTGCACGCCGTAAAATCCGGCTGCCAGCCTCCGGAGCCTCCTGCACCGGCTGTCCGGATAGCGGGCGCTTTCCTCCACCCCGTCCATGGCCGCCTGTTTGATAAAATCCGGCATTCCCAGTGGATTGATGTTAATGGAAAAATCCATCCGTATTTTTTCGTTCCTGTACACATCCCCGCCATGGGTGTACGCCTTTTCCCACTGGCTTCCCTGTTCCATTTACCGCTCACCGCCCTTCAGTACCTGGGCCAGGCCGCCTGTGACCCGGTATACGTCCCTGGAACAGGCTGCCAGGGTCTGAGCCGCCTCTCCGGCCAGGTCCCTCCACAGCCGCTCCTCCCGGCCCACAGGCACGATCCCGCAGCCGATCTCATCCATGACCGCCACAGCTCCGGGATTCTCCTTTATAAGCCGGTCCAGGAATTCCTGCAGCCGTTCTCTGGCTTCTCCGTCCTCAAGGCCCGCAAACCGGCGCACATAGTCCTGGACGTTCACCACCAGCTTCCGGCTGTACGCAGCCTCAAACGGATCCGCGGCTCCGTCCGCCGTTTCATACTCCAAAACGTCCTCCCGGGCCAGGAGCTGCTCTGCAAAGTCCCTTTTTCCCTGGAATGCGCCGCCTGTGATAAATTTCATATGTAAACTCTCTTCTCCCTTTTTATTCTGACTGCCGTCCGGGGACGGTCTGTTCCTTCCTTTAAGCTGCACCGGGATCCCGCAGACCACCTCCCAGACCTCTCCGGCTATGGAAAACAGCTCCCGGTTCAGTCTTCCCATGAGCCGCTGGTACGCTGCCGTTTCCTCTTCTGTAAGCTTTATATCCCCAAAGACCTCATTGGTCACCACCACCAGATCCCGGGCCGCCTCTGCAAGCAGGCGGAGCCCTCTTAAGATCCGCTCTCCGGCCTGGGCCGCCCGGAGCTCCGCACAGCTTTCCATTCCCACATCCTCCCGGTACATCTCGTTGGCTGCCAGATTGGACATACATTCCACCAACACTACCCCGTCCTCCGGTACAAAAAGCTCTCCCAGGTCCACCGGACGCTCCGCTGTCTCAAATCCCTTTTTTTCCCGCATCTGTCTGTGTTTTTTCACCCGTGCCCGGCATTCGTCGTCCCATACGATCATGGTGGCAGCGTAGATCTTCCTTTTCGCCTCCGACTGTTCCAGAAGGGACTCCGCAAAGGACGATTTCCCGCTGGCCCCGGCTCCGGTCACAACCTTTATCATATTGTCATCTCTCCGATCCCTTAAATAATTCCGGTATAAAACATGCCGCCGCCACGGTCACTCCATCCCGGGCGTATTTTTTCATCAGGAGCCGGGTATCCTCCGATGCCTCCCGGCATGCGGCCACGGCCGCCCGCTCACAGACGCTTCCCACGCCCGTGACCTGTCTCACGAACTCTGACTCCGTAAACGCCCCGGGTACGGCGGCCAGTTCCTCTCCTGTGTACGTAAAAAACGGGACCCCCAGCTTTTCAGCAAGACTGCACAGCCCCGGCTCCCCGCTTTTTAAGTCGATGCTGGCCAGGCCGCAGACGGCTGAGGGATCCAGCCCCTCTCTTTCCATGGCCTCCTCCGCCACAGACCAGATCTGCTCCATGGAGGCCCCCCGTTTACACCCGGTCCCCAGGACCACACACCTGGGCACCAGTCTTAAAGGTCCCGGCTCCTCCGGGCCTTTCCGATCCTTCTTCCATACGGTGATCCGGATGTTTTGCGGGCAGATCCGGTCCTTATAAAGCCCCTCCGGGACCGGTCCGGGAAATGGGAAGTCTGAAAACAGTCCCACTGGCTCCCCGGCCAGGACCGCCGCCGAGATCTCCTTTGCCAGCTTCATCTGGTCCAGGACCAGGCCATGCTCCTTTGCAAACACATCCACCGCAAACCGCCGGTTCACATCCGTGGCCGTCGTGAGCACTGCCTGGGCCGGGATCCCGCTTTTTGCGAGCCCCGCCGCCAGACGCTCCGCCAGCTCATTGGCCCCGCCCAGATGGCCCGACAGCAGGGGGATCACAAACCGTCCCTTCTCATCGGCTGCCAGAACCGCCGGATCCGTTTTTTTATCCCGGATATACGGAGCAATGGCCCTGACAGCAATGCCGCAGGCTCCGATAAAAATAAGGCCGTCCGAGTCTCCAAACCGTTCTCCGGCCCAGGCAGAAAGCCCGCCCTCCTTCACCGGGGAAAAGCTGATCTCATGATCCAAGGAGGCTGCCTGCATGGCGTACCTCCCCGAAACCCAGGGACAGGGACCATGGCCCTCTGCCTCCAGGAGCTTTACCAGCCGCTTTTCCATCTGAAACCCATTTTCTGTAAAGCAGATCAGAGCGATCTTCACCTTGTTTCCTCCATCCTGTGTCGTTCTGCCTCTATTATAGGATCTTTCTTTTCATCTTTCAACGTCTGGTTTTTTCCTTTTTGTCCGGCCATCTCCCGTTTTTTTCTCGTGATCAGGCCTCCGATCCGGCCGCTTTCCTTGGCAGTCAGGCATCTCCACCCTCCGGCCACCACCTTATCCGCCAGACCAAGCTCTGCCGCGATCTCGAACTTCAGCACGTCCTCCGGCTTCAGATTGTTGGGATCCACCGGCTCCTGTTTCTTTTTTCCCATGGCTTCTGGTTCACCTCTTTTCCTTTTTCTTAGAAAAGTATTCCCAGAAACGGGAGCCTTATACAGAATCCTTCCGGACCCGTATGCCTCCCGGAAGGCCGGGCACATATCCTTTTCAGAACGCGGCGCAGGCCATGGAAAAAGCCCTGCCCCGGAAACGCTCTCTGCGGCCGCTGAAAAAAACAGGGACCGGACGGCATGGATCTGCCCCGGTCCCCATATATGTTCCAGCCGTTTTTTAATCCGGACGGCCGGGAATAATGATCGCTGCGATGATATAGGCAATGAGCCCCGGCCCGGTGAAGGTCAGGATCGCCCATAAAAGCCGCACCAGCGTTGGATCCACATTCAGGAATTCACCGATGCCGCCGCAGACTCCGCAGATCATCTTATCTGTATCCGACTTATACAACCGCCTCACATCCATGTTCCTCTCTCCTTTTATCTGGCTCCTGTTTACGGGGCCGCTGTATGCTGTACAGAAATGGTTCCCGATCCAGCCTCCAGATCCATGACCGACAGACTTCCGGCCGCCTCTTTCTTCTGATTTCCTTCCACTGTAAAGCCCGGGAATTCCACCGTCCCGTTTTCACATTCAATGTCATATCCGATCCCGCCTGGATCCATGGTTTCCGGAATCGAAATGGTAATGGAACCGGTCCGGCACTCGGCATCGATCTCCATATACCGTTCAGACTCCATTGCCCAAAGGATGGATCCGCTGCCCATGCACTCCAGATCCGCGCTCCGCCCGTCCTCCTGGGTAAAGACTGCGTTTCCCTCTGTCACAGACAGCTCCGCCTCCAGAACGCGGACGCCGTTTCCCTCCAGAGTCCCTTCCAGGATCTCTGCCTCAAATTCATCCAGCACCCAGGAGCCGGGAATAAAGATCTGGTAATCCTCCCCGTCTCCGGCCCGCAGGGCAAGGACCGAATCCATTCCGTATTCCTGGAAACTGACGGCCTCCAGGCTTCCATTCCCGCTTTTGATGGTCAGGGCACTGATCTCATCCATCCGGAAGATCCCCACGCTCCCGCCCTGCTGCCGGATCTTAAGATCCGTGACCTCTGGATACCCGGCCTCAAAGCCTCCGTCTGTCCCCGGGGACTGCCAGGGCTCTCCTCCGGCAAAGGGCTCCGCGGACGGGCCGGCCTCCGGGTCCTGTCCCTCTGCCCGCGCCGTCTCCCAGCCTTCCGGAGCAGGATACTGGTCCACGCGGACCAGATACCCCTCCGGATCCACTTCCCGCTCCACGATCCCGTCCAGCTCATCCAGATGATGAAGTCTTTTTCTTATGTGCCCGTTCAGATCCCCCATATCCGCCCCCAGCAGAAGAGACGCGGTGGTGATCCCGGCTCCGGCCAGGATCAGGGCTCCCCCGGCAATGATCCCATATTTAATGAATTTTTTCATACCCTTCTGATCTCCTTCCATTTACGTGAAATCCATGCTCCCGCCTTTTTCATGCTTCTCCATAAAAATGGGAGGAACATGGCCAGAATGGCGTATAAGAGCACCGCTCCCAGAAGTCCCACACCGATCCCGGCAATGGCGATCCCGAACATCAGTCCGCTGTCCAGAGGCGACGCCACCAGAAAAACGATCCCGGCCACCAGCAGGCATACGCCGGTGATAAACGCCGCAGCTGTCAGGCAGAGCACCACAGCAATGATCCCAAAGATCAGAGAAGAGATTCCCGTTATGGCCCCCAGCCCGGCGCCCCCGATCCCAAGGATCACAGGAAAAGCGGCGATGATCAGAACGATCCATAAAACCAGCTTCAGCCCCTTACTGGTCCATGGCTTCTTTTCTTCGCGGACTGTTTCATAGGACGGATCCTGGTATCCGCTGTCCCTCTGGGACGGCCCCGTCTGCCAGCCGTCCTTCTCATACCCGCGTCCGCTGCCGGCGCCGGCTGTATTTTCCCTCTCCTCCGGCAGATCCAGCCGTTTTGCCACCTGGTAGCCGGGATCCCGGAACCGTTCATCCTCATAGCCCCGGTCTGTAAAGGAGCCGCCGTCGTTTAAATTGCCTGCCAGGTCGGCCCGGATAATGGCCGCCACCCGTTCAGGGCTCCCGAAATCCTCGATGGCCGCCTCCTCATTGCCGCTCCCGGCCTCAGCCAGGTAATCCCTGTAATAATCCAGGGCATCCTCCCGGTCCTGGTCCGGGATGTCCTGGAGCAGATATTCCAGCTTATCAAAAAACTCTTCCTTCCTCATACATTTGCCTCCTCAAAGATCCGGGAAATATGTCCGGAATATACGGTCCATTCGCTCTTATACAGCTTTAACTGGGCCCGGCCCGTTTCTGTCAGCTTATAATATCTCCGGTTTCTTCCATCAAACGCCATATCATACGTTTCCAGGCAGTTTTCCTTCTGGAGTCTCCGCAGCACCGGATACAGTGTGGACTCCGATATATCGATGGCCTTTCTCACGTCCTGGGTGATCTTATAGCCGTAGGTCCCCTCCGCCTCTCTGGAGACCACTGCCAGCACGATCCCGTCCAGCAGAGCGGCTCCTGTGTTGAATACCATAGTCTTCCCTCCTAAAATATGCAGCTGCGTTCCAGAGCCGCGGCTTTGATCCATTCCGGCTCTCTTGTAATTCTACCGCCCGCAATATTATACGCTGTATATTATTGTAACAGTATTATATACCATATAATATTGTATGTCAACAAAATCTTTTTTCCGTGCCAAGCGCCTGCCCCCTGTTGTCCCCAGCGGAACATTTCCTCCCTTATGGGCCGCACATTTCTATGACAGAAAAAAGACGCCCCCTCCCAGGAGCGCCTTCTCTTTCTTCTATTTCTTTAAGGACAGAGCACCATTGGCATCAGGCACGAACTCCGCAGCCTCCGTCAGCATCCGGCCGTCGTCCTTTAAAAAATACGTCTTTCCGTCCACAGTTACAAATCCAGTGGCCATCCGGCCGCTTTCCGGGTCCAGGTAGTACCAGTCTGTTCCCTCACACAGCCATCCGGTCTTCTTCTGGCCCTGTTCATAATAGTACCAGCTCCCGGCTTCTTCCTTCCAGCCATGGAAGCCCAGTCCATCCGCATTTTCCTTTCCTGCGTCCTGGCCCTCTCCCTGGAAGATCACGATCTTCTCTGCTGCGGAGCCGTCCGTTCCATCGGTCCATAGCAGGATCGGAGTCCCCTTCTTGAGGTCTGTTGCAAATACCATGTTTCTGGTCAGATAGGGGAGCAGGACCGTGGAATCCGAAACCGTGTATTTCATCCCGCCGGCAGTTTCCAGGATATATGCAGCCTCTGTTCCATCTGCCTTATCCGGCTCCTGGGTCAGGGATTCCACCACTGCATAAACAGGAAAGCCGGAGTCTGCCGGAGCATCCGCCAGAACCAGAAGCCCGTTGGTGATGGGCGGCAGGCTTAAGGTCATGGCCGGTCCCGTATAGACCCGGACCGCCTCGCCATCGTCTAAGTTTTCCACAGAGACCGGGAACCCGTTGACGGCATCCAGGATCTTCGTGTCCTCAGAAAGGTTCACTACCACCTCCGTCATCCCGCCTTCCACACGGCGGTTGAGATGCAGTCTCCCATCCTCTGCGGAGATCACACTTCCGTCCATGCACACCATCCCGTCCAGCCGGCTTCCATTTTCCCCGGCTCCGCTGGTATCTGCCATTCCTGTGATCCCCATGGAAGCTGTAAACATTGCTGCGGCTGCAAGCACCGCCGCTCCATGTAATCGTTTCATATTCTCGTCCTCCATTCATTTCTGATCTGATACAGATATCTTACCATAGAGCATAAAAAAAATCCCACCGATTTTTCTTACGAATCCATTACGTGTTTTTATAGGGCCCTGGAAACTGTCCTTTTCTCCCATGACATGGCGTTATTCACCAGCCGGATCCCCTTCCAGTATAAGTGCGCCTCCATCCAGGGAAAGACCGTGATCCATCCGGAATTTACCACCTGCGGACTCTCCAGCTCATCACCACCTGCGAAGCCCATGAATCCTCCGTCTTCCTATTCCCCCCTCCCGTATCATAAAAAATAATGGGCATAAATGTATGTTTTTTCCCACAGTGCCCAAAAATCATAGGAAAACCCCGGGACTTCTCTGGATTTTCCTATGGATTGGGCATATATCTCCTTTTTCTCTGTGTATGCCCAAAAAGCACTGGAATTTTGGGCATAGCAGGAAAAAACTCCCTTCTATGCCCAAGCAACGAAGCCTGAGAGCCTAAGACAAGGGATCGGGCCGAGGCAAAGGAGAACCTGCCAAAAGAGCTTCACCAAAAGCCAAAAGGACGCGTGAAAAACTTATGTTCTTCACACGCCCTCTTCTATTCTGCACCGGATATTTGGCCGGTTTTTATTCCTCTGCTGCCTCTTCAGCCGGAGCCTCTATCTCCAGAGCCTTCATGCTGAGGCTGATCTTTCTGTCTGCCTCGTTGAAGTCAACGATCTTAGCTGTGATCTCCTGACCGATGGAAAGTACGTCAGACGGTTTTGCAACGTGCTCTCTGGAGATCTGGGATACGTGAAGGAGTGCGTCCACGCCTGCCTCCAGTTCAACGAATGCGCCGAAGTCTGTCATACGTGCCACACGGCCTGTTACCACGTTGCCTGCTGCATATTTCTCAGCAGCGTTTGCCCACGGATTTGTCTCCGGGAACTTCATGGACAGGGCGATCTTCTCACCGTTGATATCCTTGATCAGAGCTGTTACCTTCTCGCCTACCTTGAATACCTTCTTGGGGCTCTCAACTCTTCCCCAGGACATTTCGGAGATATGGAGTAAGCCGTCAGCACCGCCTAAGTCGATGAATGCGCCGAAGTCTGTCACGTTCTTAACGGTTCCTTCTACCTTCTGGCCAACAGCGATGCGCTCGAACAGAGCCTTCTGCATCTCAGCCTTCCTGGCAACGATGAGCTGCTTGCGGTCGCCGATGACTCTTCTTCTCTTGGGATTGAACTCAGTGATCACGAACTCGATCTCCTGGTCTGCGTACTTGGAAAGATCCTTTTCGTATACGTCAGATACAAGGCTTGCAGGAATAAAGATCCTTGCCTCGTCCACGATCACGCTTAAGCCGCCGTCCAGAACCTGGGATACCTTTGCAGTAAGAACCTCATGGTTCTCAAAGGCCTCTTCCAGTCTCTTATTTCCTCTGTCGGCTGCCAGTCTCTTATAGGAAAGTGCAACCTGGCCCTCGCCGTCGTTTACTTTAACGACCTTGGCCTCCATCTCGTCGCCTACCTGTACAAGATTTCTTAAGTCCACGTTGGGCTCGTTGGTGTATTCACTGCGGGTAATGATGCCGTCGGATTTGTAACCGATGTTCAAAACGATCTCATCTTCTTTAACGTCGATGACTTTACCAGTGACAACCTCTCCTGTACGTATTGTTTTTAATGATTCTTCTAACATTTGTTCAAAACTTAACTCTGACATTAGTATGAACCTCCTCGATAATATTATTCGGGGTTGAAGCCCCTGCTGTAATACCTACGTTGCACGCAGAACTTATACATTCAGGATTTAAGTCGTCCAGGGTCTGGATGTAATACGTTTTGTTACATTCTCGCCGGCAGATCTCATACAGCTTCTGGGTATTGGAACTGTTTTTCCCTCCGATCACCAGCATCACGTCCACCTGAGAAGCGATCTCTTTCGCCTCTACCTGCCTTTCCTGTGTCGCATTGCAAATCGTATTTAAAACAAATATATCATAACGCGTTTTAGGAATTTTTTCAACTATATCTTGAAATTTCTTGTAATTAAATGTCGTCTGGGCCACCAGGCACAGGCGGCTGCCCTCCGGAAGCCCCAGTTTTTCAAAATCCTCCGCGTTTTCAATGACCTTCGTGTCCTGATTCCCCCAGCCCTTGATCCCAATGACCTCGGGGTGGGATTCGTCTCCCACGATGATCACCCGGCGTCCCTCTGCGCACTCACCGGCCACCACCCGGTGGATCTTCTTTACATAGGGACAGGTGGCGTCCACGATCTCCACTCCGTTCTTTTCCAAAATGTCGTAGATGTGTTTTCCTACGCCATGGGAACGGATGACCACCACACAGTCCCGGACGCGATCCAGCTCCTCTTCTGAGCCGATGACCTCCACTCCCTTTTTCTTAAGATCCTTGACCACTTCCTCGTTGTGGATGATGGGACCGTATGTATAGATGGGTTTATCGGTCTTCTGGATCTGTTCGTAGACCTTCTCCACAGCCCTTTTTACGCCAAAGCAGAACCCGGCGGTCTTTGCAACGGTCACATTCATGGCCTTCCCCCCGCCTGGCCGTCGATTTTCTGGTCGATCAGCCTTCCGATGGCGTCCACCACCTGGTCCAGGGTCATATCGGAGGAATCCAGATAAACAGCGTCCTCCGCCTGCACCAGAGGAGAATGTTCCCGGTGCATATCCCGGTGATCCCGGTCCAGGATGTCCTGCTCGATCTCCTTAAGATCACAGGCGATCCCCTTTTCTGTCAGCTCCCTGTACCGCCTTCTGGCCCGCACCAGGGAACTGGCTGTCAGATAGACCTTTACATCGGCCTCCGGCAGCACGCAGGTGCCGATGTCCCGGCCGTCCATGACCACATCCGACTTCCGGGCCATTTCTTTCTGGAGCTCCACCAGCTTTTCCCGGACAAAAAGATACCCTGAGGTGGCTGACGCCATGTTCCCCACCTCTTCTGTACGGATCAGGCCGGATACGTTCTCTCCGTTTAAAAACACCTGCTGGGCGCCGTTTTCATAGGCGATGGAAATGGAAACCTCCATGCAGGCTTTATTCACCGCCGCTTCATCGTTTTTATCAACGCCCTTTCTCAGAAAGTAAAGGGCCATGGTCCGGTACATGGCTCCGGTATCCACATAGATAAAATTTCTCTTTGCTGCCACTGCCTTCGCCACAGTGCTCTTTCCAGCTCCGGCAGGACCGTCGATGGCTACGTTAAAAGACATGTCTTCCTCCTTATCCCGCTCTTAAGCAGTTTCCGCCATTTTGCAGGAATTTATTCATTGATCATCCGGATCTGCCGGTCCCGGACGTGCGCTCCGGCGCTTCTTCCCGCCAGCATCCCCGTGGACCAGGCGATCTGCAGGTTAAAGCCTCCGGTAACGCCGTCCAGATCCAGCACTTCTCCGGCAAAATAAAGGCCCTGGGCCTTTTTAGACTCCATGGTGGCGGGATTGATCTCCTTTACGTCCACGCCTCCCTGGGTGATGATGGCCTCGTTGTACCCTCTGAGTCCTGTGAGGGTCACATGGAAGGATTTGGCGGCCTCCACCAGCCGCTCACGCTCCTTCGCCGTCACCTCATTGACCTTCTTCTCCGGATCGATGCCGCTCCTGGCCACCATCACCGGGATAAGCTTTGCCGGAAACAGCCGGTTTAAGGAATTTTTAAACCGCTTGTTCTTCGCCTCATCAAAATCCCGCAGGATCCGGGCATCCAGCTGCTCCGGCGTCAGCGCCGGCTTTAAGTCGATGACCAGATCCAGAGGCCGCTTTTTAATGATCTTTGCAGCAAAGCTGCTGGCGCTCAGGATCACAGGACCGCTGACGCCAAAATGGGTAAACAGCATTTCCCCAAATTCCTTCCAGATGACCTTCTTCCCGTCATACACCGTCACCTCCACATTTTTCAGCGACAGTCCCTGGAGCTTTTTTACGTCCTCTTCCGCGCAGGTGAAGGGCACCAGGGCCGGGGAAAGCTCCGTCACCGTATGGCTCGCGGCTTCTGCAAACCGGTAGCCGTCCCCGGTGGAACCGGTGGCCGGGTAGGACAGGCCTCCTGTGGCCACGATCACAGCTCCGGCTTCGACCATTTTCCGGCCTTTTTCCAGGACCACGCCCAGACATCGGCCATCCTGGCAGACCACCTCTTTCACAGCCTCATTATAGCGGACGGACACTCCCAGCCGCTTCATCCGCCGTTCCAGGGCCGCGATCACATCCGATGATTTATCTGATACCGGGAATACCCGGTTGCCTCTCTCTATTTTTAAGGGACAGCCGCACTCGCCCATAAGTCCCATGACGTCAAAATTGGAAAAGCCGTAAATGGCGCTGTATAAAAATTTTCCATTGGACACCATATGGGAAAACAGGTCCTCTGTATCGCAGCTGTTGGTTACATTGCAGCGTCCCTTTCCTGTGATATATATCTTTTTTCCAAGCTTTTCATTTTTTTCATATACCACCACCTGGCATCCTGCCTGGGCGGCTCCTATGGCGGCCGCCATACCGGCTGCGCCGCCGCCTGCTATCACTACTTTATTCATGTTTTTTCTTTGCTTTTTCCACTTCTTTTATTTTCTTCTCCAGCGCGTCCGCCACGGTCTCCATCACCTTGATGCGGGCGTAATACTTGGAGTTTCCTTCCACCACGATCCAGGGAGCGTCCTCTGTGGATGTCTTTTCCAGCATCTCGTTGACCACTTCCTCATACTGGTCCCACTTTTCCCGGTTTCTCCAGTCCTCGTCTGTGATCTTCCACTGTTTTTCAGGATTCTTCATCCGGTCGTTGAACCGCCGTTCCTGCTCATCCTTATCGATATGGAGCCAGAACTTCAGCACCACAGCCCCAGAATGCACCAGATGGGTTTCCATATCGTTGATCTCCTGATACGCCCTGTGCCATTCTTCCTCCGTGCAGAAGCCCTCGATCCGCTCCACCATGACCCTGCCGTACCAGGTCCGGTCAAAAACAGCGATATGACCGTCCTTGGGGAAACGGGTCCAGAACCGCCATAGATAATGATGGGCTTTTTCTGTGCTGCTGGGGGAGGCGGTGGGACATACCTGGTATCCTCTGGGATCCAGATGACTGGTAAGACGCCTGATGACTCCGCCCTTTCCAGCCGCATCCCATCCCTCAAAGCCTAAGACCACAGGGATCCTGTACCGGTACAGGTCTCCATGGAGCCGCTCCAGCCTTTTCTGTAACTGATCCAGCTTTTTTCTGTACTCCTCCCGGTCCATGGTCTTTTCCAGGTCCACATGGGAGAGGATCCCTTTTTTATATTTATCCGGCGGCAGCGGAGGCTCGAACCGGGGAGTTTCCCGGCCGGCGGCTTTTTTCTCCAGGGCCGCCTCCATGGCCGACGATACTACTTCCATAATTGCAAGAGCCGCTTTTTCCTTATGGGCGGCATCGATGACCGTCCACGGAGCCCAGGGCACGTTGGTGGCATCGATCATCTCTTTTGTGATCCGGGCGTATTTTTTATAGCGGCGGTTTCTCTCCCAGTCGGCTTCTGTGACCCTCCACGCCGTATCTGCTGATGCTTCCAGCTTTTTAAACCGTTTTCTCTGTTCTTTCTCTGAAATTTCAAGAAACAGCCTAACAAGCACTGTCCCGTCGTCTGTCAGCTGTTTTTCAAAAGCCCGGATATCCGAAAGGCTTTCTTCTGTCTCTCTTTTTCCCAGATCCCTGTCAAACCGGTCCGCAAAGATCCGCCGGTTCCAGCTGGTGTCAAAAATGGCGATCCGGCCCCTTTCCGGGCAGCGGATGGCAAACCGCCATAAAAACGGGTGCATGGCCTCCTCTTCCCCGTCCCGGTCTCCCGTGTACACGTCAAAGCCCCTGGGATCCAGCGCCTGGATCAGGCGGCTGATCTGGAGGCCCTTTCCCGCAGCATCGAAGCCGTCAAAGGTGATGATGACCGGGATCTTCTCATCCTTAAGCCGTCTCTGGAGAACGCCCAGGCGGGCCGCAGCCGCAGCCAGACGGGCTTTATCTCCTTCTTTCCGGCTCTTCTTTTTCTCTTCCTGCATAAAAGGACCTCCATTTCCATATTTATTTTCCTGCGTTTCCCGGATCCGGCCGGCTTTATCCGCCGGCCGGCACGTTCAGTCCGCCTATACGAATGCCTGGGCTACTTTTGGCATCATCTCACTGATCTTAATATGCTGCGGACATTCCTTTTCACAGTGATGGCAGGCCCGGCAGGCGTCGGCCTTAACGGACAGAGCCTCATATGCCTCCTTAGCCGGGGTCATGCCGTGGCTGGCAGTCATATTATATGCAGCAAACAGCTCCGGAATATTCAGGCCAAAGGGACATGGCATGCAGTAAGCGCATTTGGTGCAGTTCACAAGAGCCATTTCGTCAAAGATCTTTTTGGCCTTTTCATAAACGGCCTTTTCTTCCTCTGTCACCATGCCCACATGGCTGCGGCTGGCGTATTCCAGGTTGGCCTCCACCTGCTCCGGCTCGGTCATGCCGCTTAAGAGAAGGCTTACCTCCGGCTTATCCCATAAGAAGTCCAGAGCGTATTCCACATGGGATTTTCCTTCCGGGAAGGCCTCGGCCACATGGGGTGCCAGGTTGGCCAGCTTTCCGCCTAACAGCGGCTCCATGATCACAACGCCCAGTCCCTTGGAGGCTGCGTATTTTAAGCCTTCGGTCCCTGCCTGGTGGGTCAGGTTGATGTAGTTATACTGGATCTGGCAGAAATCCCAGCCGTCATAGGAATCGATGATCTCCTTGAACAGGTCCAGGGAATCATGGAAGGAAAAGCCTATGTAGCGGATCTTTCCAGCGGCCTTGGCCTCCTCCAGCTTCTTTGTCAGATTGAGCTTTTTCACCTTTTCCTCATAGCGTTCTCTGCTTAAGGCATGGAGCAGGTAAAAATCAATGTGGTCCGTATCCAGCTTCTTTAACTGTTCATCCAGATATTTGTCAAAGTCATCCTCTGTCTCCAGGAGCCATACAGGCATTTTATCTGCCAGGTACACCTTTTCACGGTAGCCGTCCTTTAAGGCCTTTCCAACTACCAGCTCGCTGGTACCCTGGTGATACGGATACGCGGTGTCCACATAGTTGACGCCGTTATCGATGGCATGACGCACCATGGCGATGGCTTTTTCCTCGTTGATGGTCTTGTCTTCGTTGACCGGGAAACGCATGCATCCAAAGCCCAGAGCCGAAACCTCAACACCAGTATTACCAAATTTTCTGTACTGCATATACAATTCCTCCATTTATTTATTGGGAACCTCCCTTTGTCATCGCTTCATGTTCCCTGGCGATCTCTTCATACAGCTTTTCCCCATCCCAGAACTGGTTCACAGGGGTCAGCACTGCTTTATAGTCGATACGGCCCACTCCGGACCGGTACAGGGCGTGGATCACCGCATCCACCTGCGCGGACGCCAGGCCTGCCATGACCATCATCTCGCAGTCAAATTCTGTGCCCGGGCGGTCATTTTCCGCCGGAGGCACCTCCTTCACTCCGGCCAGGTATCCCACCGGCTGGAAATATTCCTCCGGTCCCACGGTCCTCATCCGCAGCCCCAGGGGGAGCAGCGCCCGCTTTACCTTTTTTAAACGTTCCTGATCCTTAAATCCGTACAGCAACACTGTTTCTTTCATACGATCTCCTGTCTGTTTTTCCATGTCCATTTCTGAAGCTGTTATTCTTTTATTATATCAATTTTACTGTTTTAATGCAAGACTGGCGTTTTGTTTCGTTTGTGTCAAGTAATCGTTGGCAACTTACCCACTTCATTTTTTCCTTATGAT
>NZ_JAXXBR010000083.1:0-77696 GCF_037242085.1 Alitiscatomonas sp.
ATCATAAGGAAAAAATGAAGTGGGTAAGTTGCCAACGATTACTTGACACAAACAACAAGAAGAAAACGCTTGCATTTTCCCCGCGCATTTGTTATGATAATTACCTGTGACATATTAATTCCTTGCTCTCGTTACTGAAAAGCGGGGGCCAGAGACCACAAGGAGGGAAAGAAACTATGAACAAATACGAATTAGCAGTTGTTCTGAGCGCAAAGCTTGAGGACGATGAGAGAACAGCCGCTCTGGAGAAGGTGAAAGGCTATATCACCCGTTTCGGCGGAACTGTTACAGATGTGGATGAATGGGGCAAGAAAAAGCTTGCTTATGAGATCCAGAAAATGAAAGAGGGATTCTACTACTTCATTCATTTTGAAGGTGATTCCAACTGCCCGAACGAGGTAGAGGCACATGTCCGCATCATGGAGTCTGTGATCCGTTACCTTTGCGTAAGACAGGACGCTTAATAAAGAAAGTGTGATTATATGAATAAAGTTATCCTTATGGGTAGATTGACCAGAGATCCCGAAGTGCGTTATTCCCAGGGCGAGCGTTCCATGGCCATTGCCAGATATACGCTGGCCGTTGACCGGAGAGGCAGAAGAAGCCAGGATGGAGACCAGGGTCAGACTGCGGATTTTATCAATATCGTAGCCTTTGACCGCGCCGGCGAATTTGCTGAAAAGTATTTCCGCCAGGGCATGCGCGTGCTGGTGTCCGGCAGGATCCAGACCGGCAGCTATGTAAATAAGGATGGCCAGAAGGTCTATACGACCGATGTGATCGTAGAGGACCAGGAGTTTGCCGACAGCAAGAACCAGGGCGGCGACAGCGGCTTTGGCGGCGGAAGCTATGGCGGAAACAATAACCGCAGCAGCTACCAGCAGGGGACAAGACCTGCTCCGTCCAGTGCCATCGGCGACGGATTTATGAATATTCCTGATGGAGTCGAGGACGAAGGACTTCCATTCAATTAATTCTGACAGGAGGTAATTAAAAATGGCATTTAATAAAGACGGCAAATCCGATTCTTCCAGAGTAAGAAGAGGCGGCATGCATAGAAGAAAAAAAGTCTGCGTATTCTGCGGCGATAAGAACGGCGAGATCGATTACAAGGACGTAAACAAGTTAAAGAGATACGTATCTGAGAGAGGCAAGATCCTTCCCAGAAGAATCACCGGCAACTGTGCAAAGCACCAGAGAGCTTTAACTGTTGCGATCAAGAGAGCAAGACATTTAGCTCTTATGCCCTATACATGTGAATAATATCTGACATGTGACAGCCCTGGAAGCCTGGTGTTTCCGGGGCTTTTTGCGGTCAGTGGGCATGCTCCGGACAGAGCGGAACGATTTCCGGGAGGATCCGGCGGCCATGCAGAATTTAGCAGCCCCTTTATATAAAATCCGCCTTGCCAAGTGAAACGAAAAGTATTATACTTTTTGTGTAGCAGTACAAAAGTATTAGAAGGAGGAACTGTTCATGCAGGTAACAAAGGAAACACTTATGGGAGAACTGCTCCGTGCAGATATCAATACCGCCAATATCCTGATGGCTGCTGGAATGCACTGTGTTGGCTGCCCGTCTTCCCAGATGGAATCTCTGGAAGAGGCTTGTGTTGTACACGGCATCAGCTGCGAGCAGCTTGTAAATGCCCTGAACGAGTACTTTGCGCAGAAAAACGCGTAGTTTTATGCCATAAAAAGGCTGCCGATTCATATTCCGGCAGCCTTTTGCATATTTTTTTATTTATACTCAGATCTTTGCCAAAGCTGCCAGGGTGTTCTGCTTCACGATCACCTCATAATGCTCGGCATAATAGGCCTCGGCCGCCGGGTCCTGGCGGAGCCGGGTCCCGTACTCGGAAAGAAGATTACAGGTACGGCTGAAGGAAAGCTCATCGGAGCTTTCTTTTTTTAATACCAGATAATACCTTCCGCTCTGCGGGTTTTTATAGAGGACGCTGGAACCGGAGAAAACGGATCCGGTCTCTCTGGCGGCGGCACAGACCTGGTCTAAGGAGTCAAACTGATAGAAGCGGATGTATCGGGCGGGATCCGGAAGCTCTCCGTCGGGAGCCTTGGCGGCCTTCTGGGCCTGTGCATTTTTATCAGATACAGCCGGGGCGGCTTTTGCTCCTTCACCCTGGCCGGGGTTCTGGCTTCCCAGGAGGCTTAAAAGGGCGTCCGCGCCGTCCAGGAGCTCTGCGGTCAGATTTCCCACAGAGGGATCGTCGTCCTCATCGGCTGCGGAAAATTTAGAGAAGCGGGTGTCCAGCTCCTCGGGATCCTCGATCTTTGTGATGATGAGCATGACGCTGTCGTTGGCCATGGGGATGGCCTCCACCATCAGCGGGATATCCTCTGCCTCAAAGCCCACCTCCCTGGAGGCGCGCTGGATCATTTCGCGGAACAGGTTTCTGGCCTTTTCACTTCCGTAAGCCAGCTCATTCAGATTGACGTTCCGCACGCTTAAGTCAAAATTGCTGAGGGTACAGCGGATCTGGTTTTCATTGATACGTTCTATTTTCATTGGATCACTTCCTGTCTGTATAGATATATGTGAATGGCGAAAAGATACACTTTTACGCTTATAATATACTATATCCTATTCCGATTTGGCAATGATATGTGGAAAAATTATTAAAATTTTAAGGAATAGAAGAATCCTGTTGTAAAAGGTCAGATCTTGTATTAAAATAAAGGTCAGAGATTGTATTGCCGAAGGGAGGTGCAAAGATCGGAGAACACGTTCTGTTTGGTAAATACCGTCTGTGCAGGAAGCTGGGCGCTGGCCGCTCCGGGAATGTCTTTCTGGCCTGGCATACAGAGCTGGAGGAATACCGTGCGGTGAAGATCGTTCCAAAGACCATGGCCGACTATGAAACCTTCAGAAAGGAGGCCCTGTTCTTAAAAACGCTCCGCCATCCTGGGATCCCTCTTGTATACGACGTGGAAGAGGACCTGACAAACAGTTATCTTATCGAAGAATATCTGGAAGGCGAATCTTTATATGCCCTGGTGAAACGCCTGGGCAGTCTGTCAATGAAAACGGCGGCTGAAATCGGAATTCAGGTGTGCCGTTTGATCCAGTTCATGAATACAGCAGATAATCCCATTTTATATCTTGACCTTCAGCCAAAGAACCTTCTGGTCTGTAATGGAGCAGTGAGGCTTATTGATTTTGACCACGCGCAGTATGCAGAGGATGTGACCGCTTTCGGGGAACGTTATGGGACCATAGGGTTTGCAGCGCCGGAGCAGTACCGGGGAGAGCCCCTGGACTGCCGGACGGACGTTTACGCCATTGGTGCGCTCTTATATTATATGTGCCGGGGAGAACCGCCCGGGAACGGCTTTTGTCTCGGGGACAGAAGCGATACCTGGGAGCTGGACCGGATCATCCGCGGGTGTATGGCCGCAGAAAAGGATGGGCGCTACCAGAACGCAGGGAAAGTGGAGCAGGCGCTTTGTGAATTAAAGACCGTTCTATCAGAAAAACATGCAATAGAATCTCTGACCATCGTATTTGCCGGGGCCAGGCCTGGGATCGGAACGACCCATGCAGCCTTTGGCATATCAACTTTCTTGACCCGAAACGGGTATCCAGCATTGTATCAGGAAGAATACGATACGGATGCTGTCCGGCTGTTCATGAGAAATACAAAAGCAAGACCGGACGGCGCCGGCGTATTCCACATCGGATCCTTACATATCCGTCCATACTATGGCAGAACAGTAAAAATGCCATATCGTTATTTTCCAATTATCATTAAGGACATAGGAACGGCCTGGCAGGGACAGGAGACGCTGCCGGAGGCGGACTTTTTTGTACTGGTATGCGGAGGGAAGTGGTGGGAGACTGCCCGCACACTGGCTGCATCCAGATACTTTTTAAGCCGCGGAAGGTGTATCCTCCTGTTTAATCATATGTCGGAGGACCTCCGCATGAAGCTGCCGGACGACCTTAAGGGGGTTCCATGTTTTTATCTGCCGTTTTTTGCAAATCCACTGAAGGAAGATCGGGATGCTGCGGCCTGTTTTAGGGAGATCATGACCACTGGAACAGGAGGAATGAAAACATGGGAAAGAAAAAAGAGACGCAGGGGCTTCTGGACCAGAAGACCAGGCTCATAGGGATCGCGGCGGCAGGACACAGCGTGGGCTGTACGCATTTTTCCATTATGCTGCTCAATTATCTGGCCGGTTACAGGAGAAGACGGGCGGCTCTTATGGAGTGGAACAGCACAGGCGACCTGGAACGGCTGGAGAAGGTCTGCACGGGAATGGTGCGGGAGAGCTCTGCCTACCGGGTCCTGGAGGCAGATTATTTTAAGCATGCCGGTCCCAGGGAGCTTGCCATGGCCCTGGGAGCCGGGTACGACGATATTCTGATCGATTTCGGCGTGCTGGAGGAGGGAGATAACGCAGAGTTTCTGCGCTGCGAAAAACAGTTCGTGGTGGCCTCCTTCAGCGAATGGCAGCAGGAAAATCTCCGGGAGTTCGCCATGGAAAGGGAGCGGACGGAAAAAGAGAGCTGGCAGTATCTGGCCGTTTTTGGCAGCGATGAGACCAGAAAAGAGTTTTGGAGACGTTTTGGCATCCTTTCCAGACGGATTCCGTTTTCAGCGGACGCTGTGGATTATCGAATAACCTGCAATAATGGGAACCAACGAACCCTTATAAACCCTTAAAGTCCCTTACACGGTGAGAAATCCCGTGAATAGGGGCTTTTTTAGGCTTATAGATCCTTTTTACCCCTTAAAATTTTAATGGGAACCAGAATTCACATTGAAAAACGAAAAATCATAGAAATGCCTGAAAATGGAGGGAAGAAAGCTCAATAAAAAGCGGGGGTTTAAAGCCTTTTAAAATTTTTAAAATTAAAATGCGGAAACGGGAGAAAGTATTGATAATTCAAGGGTTTTCGGCATTTGAAAGGTTTTAAAAGACCGTTTAAAACAATAAAATTTAAAAGCAATTATAAAAGTGAAAATGAGAACTTAATGGGAACCAGTTAATGGGAACCAAAAAAGAGCCGGTCAGTTAATTGACGCGGCCCTTTTTTTTATTGCTGGTAGGCAGTCCAGCAAGGTGGTAAATGCACTAAGAATATATCATAATATGAAAAAAAGGTCAATGATACTCATGTGAGGACTATCAATCCTCAGACAAAGATTTCAGATAAAATTCAGCCGCTTTTCCCAGAACAATATTCTTTTCCACTTCAGAAAGTGAAGAAAAGTATTTCAGGAGTTGCTGAGTAGATGTGTCATTAAGTTCAAGATCTGCCTGATTGCATTCATCTTTCCCGGTAAGCAAAAAGTCAGATGTGATACCAAAGTATGCTGCGATAGTAGGAATCAGCGATGCTGGCGGATCAGTTTTTCTATTTTTCCAACCGCTGACGGTTTGCTTCGGAATGCCCGTTGCTTCGCAAAAATCTTTCTGGGAAACCTTTTTCTCATCTAATAATTTAAAAAAACGCTCATTTATAGTCATAGCCCCTCCAACAATCCTCGCATGAATATAAAAAATCCTCAATTCTAATTGACAAATCCTCAAATGAGGATTATTATAATAATGTATCAATTATACAAGACCGATTATAGCACAGAATCCGATAACGGAATAGGTTATTTTGTATCGCTGATACAGAATTTTATAACGGAATACGTTAGGAGGGCAGGCAGAATGAAGAACAGAAAAGTACGAAATTTCGCTGAGTTTGCCTTATGGACAAAAACCAGGATGCTGGAAAGAGGCATCAGCCAGAGAGAACTGGCCGCAGGGATGGGAACACACCAGGCCAGGATCAGTGAGGCTATCACAGGGAAGCCATCAGGAAAGAAGTTTATCATTCCGCTGATCCAGGAGCTGGGCGGTAACATGGATGATTTTAAAGACTTTTTAAATAGCGTTTAAAAGAGTCGAAACCGGCAGAGACCGGTCATGCAGGGATAGCCTCCTGCATCTGATGAGGACAGGCCGAAAAAGGTGGTGGAAATGTATGGCGCAGATGCTGACAGCGAAGCAGGTTGCAGAGGTAAAAGGCTGCAGTCCACGTTATATTAAGAAAATTATACAAGATGGGAAATTAAAGGCGGTAGAGACTGTTAATAGCAAAAACCGGAAAACTTACCTGGTACCGCTGGATGCGTTGGATGAGGAACTGCAGCACAAGTATTATCAACTGATTGCAGAAAATCCTCCGGAAGAAATAAAGCAGCCAGAGCCGGAAGTGGAGAAGGCCGCAATTGATGAGTTTACTGAGGACGAGCGGAAGGAAATTGATTTCTGGATCGACCTCACCAAGCGCTGGCAATCATATAGAAAGATGCCGGGAGTTACTTCCCTGGCTGAAGTAGATAAAAAGTTCGTAACGCTCTGCAGCCTGGAACATCCAGAGCGGAGCATATCAGTAGATACGCTTTACAGAAAATGGAATGCCGTGAAGGCTGATGATATGAAGGCGTTGGTTGATAAGCGGAACAAATGGAAGAAAGGGACAAGCTCCATAGATGAAACGATATGGCAGGCTTTCCTGTATTACTATCTGGACGAGGCCCAGCATCCGGTAACCAAGTGCCTGGAGTACACAAAGATGTGGGCGCAGGAAAAGCGTCCGGATCTGTATACGCAGATTCCGGCCTATCCTTCTTTTTACCGGAGACTGAAAAGTGTTCCGGAGGGAGTTAAGGTTCTGGGCCGCGAGGGACACAAGGCATTCAATGATCGCTGCGCTCCATACATCAAACGTATTTATGATGAGATGCAGAGCAATGAGTGGTGGATCGCTGATAACCACACCTTCGATGTAATGGTGAGGGATAAGTCAGGAAAGCTGCACAGGCCATACCTGACAGCCTTCCTGGATGCAAGAAGCGGAATCTTTACAGGGTACTACATTACATATAACCCAGGTTCAGAGGCAACGCTGATCGCACTCCGAAAGGGAATCCTGGAATATGGCATCCCGGATAACATCTACGTGGATAACGGTCGAGAGTTCCTGACCTTCGATATTGGCGGCCTTGGCCACCGGAAGAAGAAGCCAAAGAATGGCGAGGAAACCTTTGAACCGCCGGGCGTATTTAAACGCCTGGGAATCAATATGACAAATGCTATCGTCCGAAATGCGAAGGCGAAGATCATTGAGCGCCGGTTCAATGATGTGAAGAACGGCCTTTCCAGACTGTTCAATACTTACACGGGCGGCAGCGTGGTGGAAAAGCCAGAGCGTTTGAAATATGTTCTGAAGAAAGATGCCATTTACACAGACGATGAGTTCCAGGAGTATGTGGATGCAATTCTGAAGTATTACTTCAACATGATGGAATACGATGGCCCGGTGGCAGAAGACAAAGGAAAGCTCAAAATGGATGTGTTTAATGAGCATCTGATTAAGCGCCGGGTGGCAGCCGCAGAGGAATTGAACCTGATGCTCATGAGAAGCAGCCGTCCGCAGGCCGTGGGCCGCCGGGGAGTGCATCTGGATATCAACGGAGGCCGCCTGGAATATTGGAACGATGAACTGCTGATGAGACATTTCGGTGAGAAGGTATACTTCCGGTACAATCCGAATGACCTGAAGGAAGTCCGGATCTACAACCTGGAAGACAAATATTTGATGACGGTTCCGGTAGATAATACGGCGGTTCTTACATACGGCGCTACCAAGGATGATGTGAAGGCCGGAATGGCAGTGACCAGGAAGCTGGAGAAGATCGCGAATGAATATAAAAAGAACGTGGTCATCGCAGAAGCTGATCGGGTTACCGCGCTGGATCTGGTACTTCGCCAGGCACAACGCAACAAAGAAAGCTACACAGGCAAAGCAGATCCGAAGGTACTGGAGGTTCAGCGGGCAGATGAAACACCGGTATATCAGAAAGTGGTCGGCGGAGTCGATCTTGACACAATGATTGAAAATGCAGCCAAAAGGCAGGGAGGTAAATGATGGGAAAACAGTATAATGCAGAACTTCAGGCGAAAGTTGAAGCGTACATGAAGGAAACGGGAGTCAGCCAGGCGAAGCTGGCCCCGATGATGAACCTGAGCGGAGCGGTATTAAGCCAGTACCGCCGCAGCGTTTATGACAAGGGCGATGTAGAGGATGTAGAGCGCAAGATCCGCGAATTCTTTCAGATCAAGGAGGAGCAGGCTGAAAACGCCAAGAAGACCGAGTCTTTCAACGCGGTACGGGGATATGTAGAAACCTCTATCTCAGAGAGTATTTACAAGATGATCCGTTACTGCCAGCTTGAGAAGGGGATCGTAGTTATTGACGGAGATGCCGGGATCGGGAAGACCAAGGCGGCTACCAAGTTCCTGCGGGACAATCCGGCAACGGCGATCTATATCAGCACCACACCGAGTACCAGCTCTGTAAGAAGCCTTTTAAGGATGATCGCAAGGGCATTGAAGATATCGGAAAACCAGAGAACAGAAGATCTTTCCATTTCAATCCGTGAACGGCTGAGAAGTGCTGATAATGTCCTGATTATTGATGAGGCCCAGAACCTGAAGTTCATGGCACTGGAAGAAATCAGAGGCTGGGTGGATGAAGACCCGATCACTGGAAAGCCTGGCATCGGAATCGCACTGATTGGAAACGATGAGGTCTACAACAAGATGCTTGGAAGACAGGAGGCGATCTTCTCACAGCAGTTTAACCGGACGAAGCTCCACGGGCGGTACCGGGCTACGAATGTAACCAAAGAAGACGTTGAGAAGCTATTCCCTTCCCTGGTGGAGAAAGGAATGACACCAGAGCTGACATACCTCTACAATGTCGGCCACAGTAAGTGGGGAGTGCGCGGCATGGTAAACGTATTCACAGCAGCCGCCAATAACCAGGATGTTTCCCTGGAAGGTCTGCAGAAAGTAACAGGCCCGCTGGGAATCTATTTATAAAATCAATCAAACGGAGGTAAATGCAATGAAGTACATGACAGGAAAAGCAAAGATGATGATGACAGGGATCGCACTTGGAACGGTAGCCGCCGGGGGAATGGCGGCACTGATCGCAGCGGGTAAGGTCGGAGTGGCCGGAAGCCTGGTTGTGGTATTTCTGATGTTTCTGGCGGGATTTAGCGGATGGATGATCGGTATTCAGATGCGGGTGAAAATCGAACATGACCGGGCATGGATGAAAGGGTACCGTGACGGAAGGGAGAGTTCACTCCCGCCGATCACCGTAACCACCGAGCACATGCTCATCCGGTACAGGGAAAATCCGGGGCTGTAAAGCCCTACCTTAATGCAGCCATCCGGAAGGATGCCGGTCACAAGCCCGGATAAAGGCAGAGTGAGGTAAAACTGAATAAGGAGGTAAGTGCAGCGTGAAGAACGGAAAGAAGCCGACACTGGCCCAGAAGAAGTTCCTGCAGGGGAAAGGGCTGGTACCGGAGAACTGGCTGATCGTGAAGGATACGCCGGTGGAGCTGGTGGTAGTCAGCCGGGCCGCGCTCCTTAAAAGAACAGGGAAGACAAGAACTTTCAGGAAGGAGCGACTATGAAGGTCATGGAAAAGAAGGCTATGCCAATGCCGGAAGATCTGGAAAGAGAGTGGAACGAGGTAAGGGTCTGCTTTCGCCTGCTTCAGTGCAGGAGAGCCAGAATTGTGACGAAGCGGATGCTGGACGGTTCTGTGAAGCGGTATACCGAGGTCAGAAAGGCGGGTGAATGAGATGGTACAAAGAGAAGAAATGTACTTTGAACCGCGCTGCGTAGGCTCTGACCTGCGTATTCGCTGGTATGGTGAACAGTATTCAGCACCGGAGCTGGAACGCCATTATGAGGAGACGGTTTACATCCGGGACAGCGGAAAAGAGCTGATGGTTTACAGCATGGAGGCAGACTGCTGGGATGAGAAGGCGAAGATAAAGGCAACATTTTCCCTGATCTGCCGGATTCAAAAGCACAGCACCGGATTCCGGTACGGTAGAAAAATCCAGTAGGAGGAGAGAAGATGCCAGCCAAGTCAAAACGCCTGACCAATAAAGAGAAAGCACTCAAAGCGAAAGTCAAAAAGGAACTTCAGGAACAAGGGCTCCTGCCGCCAGACAAACCGAGATTGAACCGGAGAAAGTTTGCTAAGGAAGCAGCCGAACAATTTGATAAAGAAATCAATCTCATGAATCCGATGGATGTGTTTTGGTTTCATAATGCCCTCACATTAGTTACAGCCGGAACTGATGTGCTTCCAATCACTTCAGAACAGGTGGGAGTCTTTAAGCTTATGAAAATAACTGCGGAGATAAAAAAGCTTCATGAAGAAACCAAGAAGTCTGGGAAGGAAGTAACTGTCCGGGATGTGTGCAAAATATCGGATTCTATTATGAAGCTATAAACGCAAGATATTCCAGGGGCGCTTGCCCCTCTTAATGCAGCCGCCGGTAAGGCGATGGTCGCAAGCCCATGAAATGCAGAGCGGGAGAGGAGGTCTATCATGACTGTAAGCAAGAGAGTAGCCAAGAGTGGCGCGGTTACACTTCCGCGTCAGCTCCGCCAGGAGACTGGCATTCTTCCGGGTGTTCCAGTAGATATTGAAGCAGATGAGGATGGGGTACATATCCGTAAGCATGTCCCAACCTGCCACTTCTGCGGAACAGTGGACGATGTTAAAACGGTCTGCGGTATTGAGATCTGCCGCGGATGTGCAGAAAAGATTAGGGAGGAATTTGAAGAATAATGGATGTGGTGGAAGTAAAAAAGAAGGTTGACCGTCTGGCCGAGTTAGACCGCCAGATGGCTGCCGTTAAAGGTGAAATGGAAACAATCAAAGCCTGGTTCGAGAAGCAGGCCACGGATGATCTCCGGGACACGAAGAGTAAAACCGTAGAATATTGGGGAAGCGAAAATTCCAAAGTGGTGGTCGGAAACAGTGAGACCGTGAAGCCAATCTCCATGACAATGGTAAAGAAGCTCCTGGGGGATGTCTTCAAGGACTTTGTAAAAGAAGATGTTTCTTATAGTATGTCAGCCCCGGCAAAGCGGCTTTTTTCCATGATGTATATGGGGAATTTCACCGAGGGCAGCCTGGACGCTACGATCAGCGCCATCACAAAGGATGAGAAGATCCAGAGAACGCTGAAAAAGAAACTGAAAGGCAAGTATGAAAAGGACACAGAAACCCTGATGAAGCTGGTGGGCCTTTCAGAACAGGAAGCCAGTGACTGGGCTTACCTGGCATCCGAAGTGATCAACTGGGAATGGATGCTGCAGATATTAAAAGCGGCAGAATGGGGAGGCACACCGCAGGAAGCGGTGGAAGTGATCCGGGCAGCCATATTCGTGGATGAAGGAATCAAGGTAACAGTAGAGGCGGAAAAATAGCAGGAAGGAGCAACGGTAAATGCGAAAGATAGAATCATTCCAGATGAAGAAAATCTATGCTATAGGTCATGCTTTGGGAATAACCGGAAATGGAAGTGAAGATGAGCTTCATATACTGGTGTCTGGCGTTACAGGTAAGGATTCCATAAAGGAACTTTCCTACCAGGAGGCCATGGCGGTGATCAAAAGGCTGGAGGATCTGCAGGGCGGTACCGCTGCTCCGAAACCATCCAGCAGAAAGCCGAAGGAACATTCACAGAGACCAGGAGGCGTGACCAGCGGCCAGCAGAAGAAAATCTGGGCTTTGATGTACGAACTGAAGAAACGCGATAAGAGTCCGAATGAGGTTCTACTGGGAGACAGGCTGTGCGCGGTTATTAAGAAAGAATTGCATGTAGACGCTATTGCGAAGAATCCCTTTGCATGGCTCACCTTCAGCCAGGGAAATACCCTGATTGAAGTTTTAAAAGGGTATTTAAAAAGCCTGGAACGGAAGGAGGCGGCCAGCGATGGGATTGTTAGACCATGTGAAGATAGAAAACCTGGATGAAGATCAGAGAAAGATGGTAGAACTGGTGGGCCTGGACGGGTTTAAAAGCCTTGTCCGGGCTTTTGGCGGCACTACAATCTATATTCCGAAGGCAGAGAGCCTGGAACGGGCGGCACGGGATCAGAAGATCCGGGAAGAATTTGACGGAGGAAATTATAGAGAGCTTGCCGCGAAATATGGACTTACCGAGCGCTGGGTGAGATTTATCCTGTTCGGAAAACTGGATAATCTGGATGATGACATGGAGGGTCAGATGAGCATCTATGATTATCCGGAAGCATTTTAAAAAGTGAAGTAAATTAGTGAAGTGCTTCAAAAGACAGTTCACGGGACTAAGAGGTACACTTGTGTCAGAAACATGAGTGTATCTTTTTTTATTGGAGGAATTACTGGATGGATGAAGGATGGATCATAACAACCGCCATTACGTTGGGTATTGGCGTAATCTCATATTTTTTAAAAAGAACCATGAACCAGTTGGACTGCACAGTCCAGCAGCTTCAAAAAATAGAACGGGATTCTGTAACAAAAGCAGATCTGAAGGAAACCACAGACGAATTAAAAAAAGACATCAATAAGATCCGTGAGGATTATACACCCAAGGAGACTCACAGCAAGGATTTTGATGGGTGCCAGAAGGAGATTAAGGAGATCCGGCAGAATTACCTGACAAAGGATGATTTCATTCGTGAGATCAATAAGGTGGATCGGAAAGTGGAACAGATGTTAAATATGATGATCGAAATGACAAGAAATGGAGGTTCACAATGAACAGAGAACAGGAAAAGAGAAGACTCCGGGCAGGAGCTTTTATGGTGAATAACGGCAGGGTACTCATGACAATCAACCTGCTCCGGGAAAAGTACAATGCTTTAAGAAGTGTTGAAAAAGGTTTAAAAGCGGAGGGGATTGAGCGTCAGGAGTTCATCGATTCCGTGAATTTTCTCCATGAGGAAGGATACATCTATCTGCGTGATATGGAAAGCAGGGAACCGGCTAATCTGGCCGATGTGGAATATCAGACGCTGGAAGCAAAAGTAACCGGCAAGGGCATCCGGCTCCTTGGCGGTGGCATCACGGATGAAATGGTTGATCTGGACGGCTGATGGAACAGGAACGCAGAAGACGCAGCACAGGGAAGGTGGACAGACTGCCGCCGGAGCTTAAAGACACCGTGGAGCAGATGCTCCTTACTGGCTGCACTTACAAAGAGATCGTTGCCTTCCTGAAGGCGAATGGTGAGGAGATGAGCCAGATGGCTATCTGCACCTACGCAAGGAAGTATCTGGCCACGGTAGAGATGATCAACGTGGCCCAGAACAATTTCTCCATGCTGATGGATGAAATGAACCGTTATCCGGATCTGGATACTTCAGAAGCCCTGATCCGGCTGGCGAGCCACCACGTTTTAAATGCCCTGACCAATGTGGATGAGGAACAGATGAAAGAAGTTCCTATCGAGAAGCTCATCAAGGAAACAAACGGTCTGATCCGCGCTGCTGCTTATAAGAAGCGGATCGAAGTACAGAACAAAGAAAACTATGAGGCGGGACTGGAAGCTGTTCAGAGCATGGTATTTGAGACCATGGCAAAGGACGATCCGGAATTGTACCATCGGGTCAGCGCTTACCTCAATAAGAAAAAAAGCGAAGGAATGGAGGGATAGGCTGTGTGGTATGTGATTCAGGTTAAAACTGGAGAAGAAAGCGGAATTGCAAGGAAACTGAAAAATCAGGCAATCCGAGCCGAGGTTCCCATTGAAAACCGTCCCATCCGGTCTGGTGGGGCATGGACAAAAAAGGAATATATTCTGTTCCCAGGATACGTGTTCCTGGATATGGATTTCACAGCCAGAAACTATTACCGGGTAAAAGAGGTTCCGGGAGTGATCCGGTTCCTGGGAGACAGTAAGGCACCATCGACACTGTCCTATCTGGAAGCTGAATGGATCAGAATCCTTTCCGGCAGTGGAGAGCCTCTGGAACCGACTCTGGTAAGGGAAGACAGAAGTGGTGGTATCACTGTCATCAGCGGAGTTTTAAAGCAGTTAGAAAACAGAGTTTTAAAGTGGGATAAAAGAAGCCGGAAGGCAACTTTTGAAATTACGATCTGCGGCGAAGCCAGACAGGTGCAGCTTGGGATCGAGGTGGAAGGCGGCGGAGAGCTGCAGGAAGCTGGAAGCGATGCTTCCCAGGATGCGGCACAGCCATTATTACAAGACGCGACTTAAAACATGACCGGTTGATTCGTCCCGGCTGTGTTCGGGATGCAGGCATAAAGAAAAGGAACTGAGCAGAAAAGGACGCTGGTCGGGTGGCGAAGCCCGGCCTTTTGACTTCCTCTGTCCGGTTCCTTTTCTCTTTGCCTGTTATTCCCCTTTTAAAAGCGTTAGGAAGCCGTTTAAAACCGTTTAAAGGTCTGCGGTCGGGGAAATTACCACATAAAGGCAAAATGAGCCGTATGGGGCGAATTTGAACAGGAAAAGAAGCGGGACAGAGGTGAAAGGTCATGCGGAGAGGAAAAGATGCAAGTCTGAAGGCGCTGATCAGCGCAATGGCGGAAGCGGAGAGCAAAAGTTACTACGAAGAACAGGAGAATGCCTTAAACGATCTTTCTGGTCTTTTAAAAATATTTTTAAACAGGGACGATTCGCCAGAACGTGTCCGAATCAGGAAAGATTATGAAGCGGGCGCGGCGCTGACTGGAAAAGGCGGAATCCGGCAGCGGCTTGGTGCTGTTGATATGGAGTTCTTCGGAAGGGCCTACTTTCCACATTATTTTTCCAGACCGTCTCCGGAGTTCCATCGGGAATTGGATGCTATCTGGCAGGATGGAGTCTTAAAAGGACTTACACCAAGCACACCGAAGCTGGTCAAGCAGATCAGCCGGATGAATGGCTGCAAGCGTGTAGTGGCAGCTCCCCGTGGACATGCCAAGTCTACCAGTCTGACGTTTAAAGGAACGATCCACGCTGTTGTATATGGGTATAAGCATTATCCGATCATTATCTCCGATAGTTCGGATCAGGCGGAGGGCTTCCTGGATAACATCCGTGTGGAGTTTGAAGAAAACGAAGCGATCCGGGAAGATTTTGGAGATCTGACCGGAAAAGTCTGGAGGAGCAATGTTCTGGTGACCAGCACCAATATCAAGGTGGAGGCGATTGGCTCCGGCAAGAAGATCCGAGGCAGGAAGCACCGGAACTGGAGACCGGATCTGCTGATTCTGGATGATATTGAGAATGATGAAAATGTCCGGACACCGGAGCAGCGGGCGAAGTTGGATAGCTGGTTTAAAAAAGCAGTTTCCAAGGCCGGTGATGATTATACAGATATTGTCTATATCGGAACCCTGCTCCATTATGACAGCTTACTGGCGAATACTCTTAAAAACCCTGGATACAAGGCAATTAAGTACCGGGCAGTTATATCATTTTCGCCGGAGGCAGACCTGTGGCAGGAGTGGGAAAATATCTTCACTGACCTGTCTGATGAAAACCATGAGGAAAATGCACGAAAGTTCTTTGAAGCGCACCGGGAAAAGATGCTGGCCGGGACAGAAGTTCTCTGGGAGGAAAAACTCTCTTACTATGATCTGATGGTCATGAAGGTGACAGAGGGAGAGGCTTCCTTTAACTCTGAGGAACAGAATGAACCGATCAACCCGGAAGACTGTGTTTTCAACGAGGAATGGTTCGACTACTACAACGAAGCAGAAATGGACTTCAAGGACAAGGATTTTCAGTTCTTTGGCTTTGTCGATCCTTCCCTTGGAAAAACCAAGAAAAGCGACTTTTCTGCGATCATCACACTGGCGAAAAGCAAAGTTACAGGTTACATGTATGTGCTGGATGCGGATATTGAACGGAGGCACCCGGATCGTATCATCACGGATATCCTGGAGAAAGAACGCTGGCTGAAGCGTGATTTTGGACGGGGCTATAAAAAGTTCGGTGCCGAGACTGTACAGTTCCAGTGGTTCTTAAAAGAGGAACTGGCCAAGGCATCCGCCAGGGCCGGTCTTTACCTCCCGATTGAAGAAGTACCGCAGACCAGTGATAAGACCATGAGAATTCAGACCATGCAGCCAGATGTAAAGAACCACTACATCAAATTCAATAAAAAGCATAAACGGCTCCTGGAGCAGATGTTCCACTTCCCGATGGGTGCTCATGATGATGGCCCGGATGCTCTGGAAGGCTGCCGGACAATCGCCAAGAAAAGCAAGCGGTTCCGGATCATGGACAGGAGAGCGGCTGGATTGTAAAGGAGGCGGTATATTATGCCGGTTATTTATATGGACAGGGTTTCTGCAGAAAGCCTGACAGAAAAAGATATTCGGGAGATCATAGATGAAAACCTGATGGATCTGAAATATGGGATGTTGACTGATTACTACGTGGGGCAGCACCGAATTCTTTCAGAGACCAAGAAAGACAGTACAGCACCGAACAACCGTCTGGTTAATAACATGGCGAAGTACATCACGGATACGGCAACCAGTTATTTTGTTGGGCAGCCGGTTGTCTATAACTCCCAGGATGATGCCTATCTGCAGACGGTTCAGGATATTTTTGATTATAACGATGAGCAGGATCATAACATGGAGCTGGCTAAACAATGCAGCATCTGTGGGAGCTGCTTTGAAATGTTATATCTTGATGAGGACGCGCAGATCCGTTTTGCAAAGGTGGCGCCGTCTGATCTGACCATGATTTATGAGAGTGACAGCGGCCATGCCCAGCCTATGGCGGCGATCAGGAGCGTCCGGTCTGTCGATAAAGATAAGAATGTGATCTTGAAGGTGGAGTTCTGGAATGCGTACCAGGTTCTTCGCTTCCGGTCATTCAATAACGGGTATTTGAACCTGGAAGCGATTGAGGAACATTATTGGCAGGATGTCCCCTTTGTGGAGTACATCAATAATGAGGAGCGCCGGGGAGATTTTGAGGGCGTTATCACAGAGATTGATGCTTACAATAAGGCCCAGAGCAATACAGCGAATTACTTCCAGTATAACGATGATGCTATTTTAAAGATCCTGAAGCTGGGAGATGTGAGCAGTGATGATGTCAAGGACATGAAGGAAAAAGGTGCGATCATTCTGGATGATGGAGGAGATGTCCAGTGGTTGCTGAAACAGGTGGATGATACCGCAATGGAGAATTTTAAGAACCGGCTGCGGGAGGATATCCATACCATGTCCCATGTTCCGCATTTATGTGATGAGTCGTTTGGCGGTAACCTTTCTGGAGTAGCAATCGCTTATAAGCTCTGGGGATTGGAGCAGTTATGTGCCATGAAAGAACGGAAGTTCAAAAAGGGGCTGCAGCGCCGGATTGAGTTGATTACCAATATCCTGAATATCAAGGGCGGCCATTATGATTATAAGGACATCACTCCGAAGTTCCGCAGAAACAAACCGGAAAACAATCTGGAGCTGACACAGATCGCAACGCAGCTCTCAGGACTGCTTTCCACGGAGTCAAGGCTGCAGATGCTGCCATGGGTGGAAAATGTCCATGATGAGATGGAAAAGTTGGAGGAAGAAAAAAACAAGGATGTTGACGAATTCGGCACCTATGAAAATTTTGCCAAAGCATTTGAAAGCCAGCAGAATGGCGTGACTGCAGGAATGGCTGCGGAGGGCGTAGATGAGTCAGAGAGAACGGAATGAATGGATTGAACGGGCCAAGGAAAGGGTTCTGAGAAATGCCAAGGAAACCGACACCTATGCCAGGGATATCATGGATCTTTATGATGAGACGGCCAACCAACTGGAAAATGAGATCAATGCCATGTTCCAGAAGTATGCCCAGGATAACAAACTGGATAACGCGGAAGCAGAAAAGCTCCTGTCCGGCGAGGAATACAGCCGTTGGAGAAAGAGCATGGATAAGTATGTGACCGAGGCCCAGACGGATTCCAGGACGCTATTGGAGTTAAATACGCTGTCTGCAAAGTCCAGGATCAGCAGAAAAGAGCAGCTTCTTTCACAGATTTACATGCAGATGATAAACCTGGCCGGAGACACGGAAACAAAGCTGACAGATCTTCTTGGTGATATGTTTAAAACCAATTATTACCGTAGCTGCTATGATATTCAGAGCATCATGGGAGTAGGCTTTACGGTGGCGAAGGTTGATGAGAAGATGCTGAAGCGTATTCTGGAGTTTCCGTGGTCAGGGAAAAATTATTCCCAGGCGCTGTGGGAGGATACGGATAAGCTGGCGGCTCTTGCCAGAAGGGAACTGACCATGGGCTTCATGTCCGGGGCCAGCGTCCAGAAAATGGCAAAATCCATAGATGATGTGATGCACCGGGGGCGTAAAAATGCGGAGCGCCTGGTGAGAACAGAAAGCAGTTACTTTTCTAATCAAGGCCAGATGCAGTCCTATCAGGAACTTGGAATTGAGGAATACATTTTCTTGGGAGGTGGCTGTGAGATATGCCAGGCTTTAAATGGTCAGGCATTTAAGTTATCTGAGGCCGAGGCGGGAGTCAATCTGCCGCCGATTCACCCGAACTGTAAATGTACTACCAGAGCAAAGCCACGGATTGATATGTTTGCACTGAAGGACGGCGCTAACCAATTGAAAGACAATCCAAAGTTTGAAGAATGGAAAAAACGCTATGTAAAAGAAAAGGCAAAAGAGCCTGCGGAACCGTTGACAGACGCGGAGCAACATGCTATGAATAGTTACATAAGCAGTTCTTCTTACGTTTGGAATGACAAACTCCGCAGGGGAGAAAAACTGACGAAGCAGGAAGAACAGTCCATAAAGGCAATGGATTCCGCACTTCAGAAGATGCCGAAGTATGAGGGAACGGTAAAACGGTCGCTTTCAGATTTCGGAATTCTGGATGTGGATGAGTTTGTTGAATCTTATGTTCCGGGAGAACTGAAGATCTTTAATGAGTATTTATCATCTTCAACCGAGGTATATGATGATAGTTTCCAAATACAGTATGTAATTCAGTCAAAGAATGGTCGAGATATACGAAAGTACAATTCGACAGAGAAGGAAATTCTTTTTGAGCGTGGATCATCATTTATTGTTACCAGAGTTGATGGACATACAATCTACATGGAGGAGCTGTAATGGAAAAGAAACCATATTCTGATAGACGGTGGTGGGAAGCACCAAAGGCATTTGACAGCGCCTGTAACTCATGCACCAGATATCATGGCTATGCAAAATGTGATACATATCCGGATGGGATACCGGGAGCGGTTATAAGGCAATCGGCTCTGGGAACAAACAACTACAAAGAGGATTTTTGCAGAGATATGCAGAAAAAGAAAGCATGATGGGCACCCGAAAGGGTGCCTATTAAATTACAAAAAATTACGTTTAAATGGAGCTTAAACACCTTTTAACCAGCGTTAGAGGGTGTTTTTGTTATACAAAAATTCAAGGAGGACATGAAAATGGATGGAGAAATGACCACCAGCACTCAGACAACTGAAACCGCAGCAACTACATCGGCAGGAACATCTACGGGAGCGGCGGGACAGGCCGCAGGTGCGGAAACCGGAAACCGGGAGAAAGCATCTGCTTTTAAGGAATTTCTTGACGGTCTTTTCGGTGCCAAGCAGGAGAAAAAGGAACCTGGAGCAGAAGAAAAGGCTGCTGAAAAAGGAACAGAGCCGCCTGCAGGTAAAACGGAGGATAAATCCTTCAGCCAGGCGGATATGGATGCAGCCATTGAAAAAGCAAAGCAGGACTGGGAAGCTCAGGCAGAAGAAGCAAAGAGACAGGCCAAGTTAAGCCCGGAGGAAAAGGCTGCCGAGGAACAGAAAAAGAAAGATGAGCAGATCGCAGAACTGCAGGCGAAGCTCTTAAAGAGTGATCTGCAGAAAAAGGCAACGGCATCCCTGGAAAAGGATGGTTATCCGGTCGGCCTGGCTGAACTGCTGGATTATACCAGTGAAGAGGCTATGGAAAAGAGTCTGTCAAAATTAACAGAGACCTTCAAGGGAAGTCTTCAGACGGCGGTGGAATCCAGACTTCGTGGAAAGACTCCGGAGGGCCTTGGCAATGCAGCAAGCGCAGAAAATATGTTAAGAGATCAGATCGCAAGAAATATCAGAGGATTATAAGGAGGATATGAGACATGAGCGTAAATACAATTCAGACAGCAGCGGTCATTCAGAGTGAACTGGATAAGGCTGCAGTAGAACAGGCTACTTCCGGCTGGATGGAAGTCAATTCCAACCTGGTGAAATATAACGGTGGATCAGAGGTCAAGATCCCGGAGCTTTCTATGGACGGTTTGGCTGATTATGACCGCCAGAACGGTTTTGTAGCCGGTGGAGTAAACTTCAAGTATCAGACTAAAACAATGACTCAGGACAGAGGACGCTCCTTCAGCTTTGATGAGAATGCAGTGGATGAGACCAACTTCGCGCTGACCGCGGCTACTGTAATGGGAGAATTCCAGAGAACCAAAGTGATCCCGGAGATTGATGCTTACCGTTACAGCACGATCGCGGCGGCCTGCATCAAAGCGAAAACAGCATCTGGTGGATATGTTCCGGCGGAAGATACCATTCTTCAGAAACTGTATTATGACATTGCAACGGTTCAGGAAATCGTTGGAGATAATACTCCACTGGTAATTACCATCAGCCGCATGGTGGCAGCAATCCTCTCCATGAGTGATAAACTGTCCAAAAAGCTGGATGTGACAGATTTTAAGCAGGGAGATGTAAGCTTTAAGGTTAAGAGCCTGGATGGACAGCATCCGCTGATTTCGGTTGGTTCCGAGAGAATGAAGACCGAATACCTGTTCAAAGATGGAAAAACCAGCGGGCAGGAAGATGGTGGATTTGCAGCAACGGCATCCAGCAAGAACATTAACTGGATCATCACGCCGAGAAAAGCCCCTGTAGCGGTGTCCAAGACAGATAAGATGAGAATCTTTGATCCGGAGACAAACCAGAAGGCAAGAGCTTATGCGATGGATTACCGTAAGTACCATGATATCTGGATTCCGGATCAGCAGATCAAGACCTGCTTTACCAACGTAAAGGAAGAACTGTCATAGGAGGAGATGTGGGATGATTACTTTAAGACGCGACAATGTAGTGAAACAGACAGAGTCTGAAGTTGTAGCGCTGGCATTGGAAAGCCAGGGATTTGTCAGAGAAGGGGCCGCAAAGAAAGCGGCTCCGGAAAACGAAGCAACTGCAGCGGAAAAGGAACTGAAGGAGGAACTGGCAACGACCAGAAGCCAGAACGCTGCGCTGAAACAGGAACTGGATGGTGCGAAAGACCAGCTTGAGGTGGCCCTGAAAGAAAATGCCACTCTGAAACAGGAACTGGACGGCACGAAAGATCAGCTTGAAGTGGCCCTGAAACAGAACCAGGAAACTGCTGAGAAAAGCCAGACAGCAAGGAAAAAGTAGGAGGGATTGCATGGCAAGTGAACAGGAAAACAGGATTGTAGCCGAAGTCATGGATAACATGAAAATGTCAGAAACGGAAGAAAGCTCGGCAAGGAGATATGTGCGCCGGGCGGTAGATAAGATCCTGATTTACTGCTGTAGAGAAGATCTTCCGGAACGTCTGGAAGGAACTGCAGCCCAGATTGCCGAGGATATGTTAAAGGCAGATCTGCTGGTCTCCACAGGAAAAGAAACATCATCCGTCACCCGTGGAGACACAACGATTTCTTACCGCGATCCAAGCGCTTCCAGGAGCGCCACGGTGGACTTCATGAAGAATTATGAGACATCCTTAAACCACTATAAGAAAATGCGCTTGCCAAAGGATAACCATGCAGGAAGCTGATATTCTGGCAGAGACCTACTGGGATACAGTGACCGTTTACCGACCTTTTAAAGATACTTTACCATCTGGTGAAAGTGTTTTTAAAAGCGGTACGGAAGGGAAGATGATGTATCAGGATGTTCCATGTGCGCTATCTTCCCACAGCGGCGGAGCGTTGGCACAGAGCAGCTCCACGGCATCTGCAGATACTTCATACAGCCTTTTTGTAAGGCCGGAGATCGACATCCTGGAAAATGATTTCCTGGTAATTTCCCGGCTTGGAAAGGTTATAGAAGCTTTGGCTGGAGCTGCTGAACGGCAGCCGTCCCACAATAATGTTCCAGTTCGTCTGGATAATCCGGTGGTCTGATGAGTACAGAATATACCTTTGACGGATTGGATGAGTGGGAAAAGAACCTGGCCCAGATCATAGACCGGCAATACCCGGAAGAATTTAAACAAATGGTCATTGACATTGCGGAGCAGGCGCTTGGAAAAGCAAAAGAACTGACTCCGGTTCAGACTGGACGTTTACGGGATGCCTGGAACTTGGGAACTATCGAAAAACGGGGAGACACCTACTATATTGAAATTTACAATAATGTGGAATATGCAGAGCCTGTGGAGTATGGGCATCGCATGAAGGGCGGCGGCTTTAAAAAAGGCGCTCATATGTTGGAGGTGTCTCTGCAGGAAATGGATCGGAAGCTTCCAGATTACTTGCGGGCCTGGTTGGCTGATTTTTTAAATACGCATGATTTGGTTTAAGGAGAAATGATGGAAAATCCAGTATTGCAGATAAAAGACGCGCTGATCCGTGTCTTAAAGAAGATAGATCCGGATACAGATGTCTTTTTTGAAGAGATCAAAAGTACAGACCCGGCCCATGGAGTGGAACAGCCTAAAACCTGGTATTTTGTGGATTTGAAGCCAGGGAGTCCTGTAACTGTGGATGGGATTTACACGGACATGAGCGTCATGGTGGATGTTACCTACCATGAGAAGGGTGAAAGCAATAATACTTATCTCATTAAAGCTGCTGAAATTGACGCAGCCATTCGTCCGGTGCTTTCGTTTGGCGATAGGAAGATCACCATCGGGAATGCGGACATCAATGTAGTGGATCACGTTCTCCACTACATTTTTACTATCAATTTCCGGCACTCCGAAGAACAGAAGGTTACAAATGACCGGATGGAGGAGCTGGGAGTATCACTGAAAAAGGAGAGTGAGTAAACATGAGTCTGGGATTACCAAATTTTAACTTTATCTTCCAGTCAAAAGGCGTTAGTGCTATTGAGCGCAGTGCCAGAGGAATTGTGGCGGTTATCTTGAAAGATGACACGGAAGGTGAAGAACAGAATGTTTACAACAAAGTGGATGATGTGGATTTCACTCAGTGGACGGAGGATAACTACAATTATCTGAAGCTGATCTATGAAGGAGCGCCTTCAAAAGTGATCGCCATGAGAGTGGCCACCAATGTAGAAAGCTACAATGCGGTTCTGAAGAAGTTAAAGGACTTAAAATGGAATTATCTGTGCATCCCTGGAATTAAGGCGGCAGATACTACGATGATCGGAGCCTGGATCAAGCAGTACCGCAATGATGAAAAGAAGACCTTCAAGGTAGTTCTTCCCCATTATGCGGGAGATCATGAGGGAATTATCAACTTTACCACAGAGAACATTACCTCATCTGTTACCGGGAAAAAGCATACTGCAGCGGAATACTGTGCGCGAATCGCAGGAATCCTTGCTGGACTGTCTCTTTCCAGAAGCAGTACCTTTTATGTTTTGAACGATGTTTCTTCGGCAGAAGTGCCGGATGATCCGAATGAGCGGATCGATGCAGGCGAACTGATCCTTACCTTTGATGGCAGCCAGTATAAGATTGGGCGCGGTGTGAACAGCCTGACTTCCTTTACTGCCACTAAAACGGAAGATTTTCGGAAGATCAAGATCGTGGAGGGCATGGATCTCTACATGGATGATATCCGGGATACATTTGAAAAGTATTATGTGGGCAAAGTCATCAATGACTATGACAACAAGCAGATGTTTGTGGCAGCCATCAGCTCTTACCATAAGGAGCTTCTTGGGGATGTCCTGGATCGCAGTTATGACAATACCGTATCTGTAGATGTAGATGCCCAGAGGAATTACCTGGAAGGACGGGGCACTGACACATCAGAAATGGATGATACGGCGGTGGCCGAAGCAAATACGGGAAGCAAGGTCTTTGTGACCAGCAACGTGAAATTTGTGGATGCCATGGAAGATCTGAAAATGACAGTAAACATGTAAGGAGGGAATGACAATGGCAGAGAGTATCAGAGGCAACAAAACTCTTTCCGGTACCTGGGGAGAGCTTTGGATCGATGGCGAGAAAATCTTTGAATTTTCTAAGATCGAGTTAAAGGTAACGGCCAACCGTGAAGATGTCCAGATCGGCATTGATGTGGACTCTAAGATTACCGGATTAAAGGGAGAAGGCTCCTATACCGTAAAAAAGGTTTATACCAGGGCAAAAGCGATCCTGGAAAGCTGGAAGAAGGGCAAGGATGTGCGCTGCCAGATTATTGCAAAACTGAAAGATCCGGATGCCGTGAATGGACAGACAGAGCGCTGGTCAGCTAACAATGTATGGCACACTGAACTTCCGGTGGTCAACTGGGAAAAAGGCGGAATTGTCGAGGAAGAAACCAGCATCGGCTTCACACCGTCTGATCTGCAGAACCTGGATCAGATTGCAGCATAAGAGGAGGAAACAGTCATGGATAAAGATAAGAGCGAGGTATTTAAGAGTTTTACTAACAAGGCGATCAAGCGCTTTCAGGAGAAAAAGGGCAGAAAATACCGCACATTACATATTCCGAGCTTGGATGAAAATATTAAAATCCGTAACCTGGATTATCCTGAAATCGTAGAGTGTACGGAAATCGAAGATGAGAACGATCCGAATGCGGCAGATAAATATACGATTTATCTGGCCGTTGTGGAACCGAACTTAAAAGAAGTCGCACAGGAGATGATGAATCAGGGACTGATCCAGACATATCCGGAAGTGGTGAATATCTTTGAAATGAGCGAGATAACAGAAATCGCTACAGAGATCATGAAGCTTTCCGGTGTACTCGGAAATAAGAAGGTCACTGTGGTTGAAGAATTAAAAAACTCATAAGCCGAGACGGAGAAACCTATTTCCTGCACTTTTATCTGCAGAAGGGAATCACACCTGAATATATCCTGAATCTGAGCCTGGAGGAAAGGCTCTTTTATTTTGCTTCCATGGAGACGGCCATAGAGGAAAGAAGAAAGCTGTTTGCTTTTGAAGGGAACGGGGGTGCAAGTGACAAATGAGTGTGATAGGAAGTATTAGCATTAAGGATAATGTCACGGCAACTCTCCGGATCATAAAGAAAGAACAAACTTCTTTCCGGGAGGATGTTAAGAAAACCCGTGAGGAGATGGAGAAAACCTGGAAGGAAAAGTACCAGGCAAAACTGGATGCAACTCCGGCAACCAAGGCACTGAATAGCTTGAAGTCCAAAATGGAACCGCTCCGGAAAAAAGTAGTGACGGCCATGGCTGTAAAGGACATGGCCACAACGAAAGTTAAAGCGGTAGAAAGCCGTGTAAAAGATCTTGGGAAAAAGGTTGCCGAGCCGGTAGTGAAGATCAAGGATGCTACCGGCAAAGGAATTTCTGCTATCAGCGGAAAAATGAAAGAACTGGGAACCAAGGTTGTTATACCGGTTGCAATCGCAGCGGCCACGGCCACTACTGCAGTGGTGGGAGCATCGGTAAGCGAAGGTGCGAAGCTGGAGCAGAGCCGTGGCGGTGTCGAGACCTTATTCAAGGATGATGCGGATACAGTCAAAGCGAATGCGGACAAAGCCTTTGAAACAGCGGGATTATCAGCAAATGATTATATGGAGCAGGTCACCAGCTTTTCAGCTTCACTGCTGAACAGTTTAAAGGGTGATACGGCAAAAGCGGCCACAGTGGCGGATCAGGCCATGGTAGATATGGCAGATAACGCGAATAAATTCGGTACCGACATAGGTTCTATCCAGAACGCTTATCAGGGCTTTGCCAAGCAGAACTACACCATGCTGGATAACCTGAAACTTGGTTACGGTGGTACGAAGTCGGAAATGGAGCGTCTGTTAAAGGATGCTGGGAAAATTTCTGGAGTTAAGTATAACCTGGATAATCTGGCGGATGTGTATAACGCGATCCATGTGATCCAGGAAAAACTGGATGTTACAGGAACCACAGCGAGAGAAGCATCGACCACATTCAGCGGATCTTTCGGAGCCATGAAGTCCGCAGTTAAAAATCTGCTTGGCTTTATGGCGAGTGGCGGTGATGTAGAAGGCGCTATGGGCTCTGTAGTGGAGACGGCCAGCACGTTCCTGTTCAAGAATGCGGTTCCGATGGTTGGACGAGTCGTAAAAGCGCTTCCTGGAGCTGTGAAAACAGGTATAAAGGCGGCTGCTCCGAAGATTAAAGAATCTGGTGGAGAAATCGTCAAGGGTCTGAAAGACGGAATTGTGAGCGCACTGCCATCTTCTATGAGCGGCGCAGTCAACCAGGCGTTTGATGGTATCGGAAACCTGGGTTCCAAGTTTTCAGCGGCTATACCGGAACTTGTATCTTTCGGAAAGAGCATAACAAATTCCCTTGGTCAGGCTGCAGTAGCCAGTGCCCCAGCAATTGGAAGCATTGTGAACACTGTTTCAACTATGCTTCCAGTAATACTCCCGGTGATTTCAAGTGTGGTTTCTGGTATCAGTGGCCTGATCTCTCAGGCATCGCCGGTTATCGCGGGGCTGGTGTCGGCTATCGGTGTGGCTGTTGTGGCGCTTGCCCCTGTTTTCAGTACAATATTCGATGGCATTGGTGAGAAAGTAAGTTCTGTGATCGGCTTCATCGGAGAGCGGATGGGCTTCATCCAGGAAGTTATCGCAGTAGCTGGCCCGGCAATCGGTTCTGTATTGACCACAGCCTGGAGCGTGATCTCACCTATTATGGATTTGTGCATTAGTGTATTCGAGCTTGTCTTCAGCGTGGTACAGCGCGTATTCCCAGGAATTCAGAGTATCTTGGAGAGCGTCTGGAGCGTGGTTCAGCCTATCGTGGAAGGAATCGGCTCAGCTATCGGTAAGGTGGCGGACTGGATCAGCAGCACAGGAGCCAAGATTGCAGGCTCTGGAGGCAGCAGATCAGGAAACGTTGGAAAGAATGCGGCTGGAGACAACAACTGGCGTGGTGGACTTACTTGGGTAGGTGAGGAAGGCCCAGAACTTGTAAATCTGCCGAGAGGTTCCAGGATACTTCCAAACAAGGAAAGCGTGTCTCTGACCAGCAATGCATTCGGTGGCGTAGTGCAGGGAAGCATGGCAGCATCCTCCGGAAACGGCGGAGGAATGTCCTCTGTTATCGGCATTTTAACAAATATTGACCAGCATCTTTCGGCTCTGATCGACCGGATCAGGGAAAGCAGGGGCGGCATGGAGGTACCGGGCAGCACTTCGTCCGGTGGCGCAAGAGGATTCCTCGGAAGCATCACAGTCCAGATTGCCAAACTTGCAGATACCATCAATGTCCGGTCAGAGGATGATATTGATGAGATGGCTGATAAAGTAGCAAAGAAATTTGTAGAAGTAATTGTAAATATGGGATAGGAGGGAGCTTATGAAAGAGAGGATCATTGAACTAAGCGTGGATAATCGGAGCGAAGTCATCGAGCTCCCGATTAACCCTAAAACGGTGGAATTTACGTCAAAACAGTTAAATCAGACGATAACTTTGTTGGAAATGGGAGAAGTCAATCTGGCAGGAGACCGTGGGCTGAAGCGCACAAAGTTTTCCAGCTTTTTCCCGTCAGAGAATTCTCCGTTCAGTGACTTGGCCGAAGATACACCGAAAGGTTACATCACCATGCTGGATGAGTGGAAAACATCGAAAAAGGTAGTTCGCGTTATTGTAACGGACATGGATATCAATCTGGCAATGCTGATGGATGAACTGAATTATTCTGTAAATGAAGGGGACGAGGATATTTATTATACCATGTCTTTTTCAGAGTACGTTACTTTGAACGTCCCAACGGTAAATATAATGCCAAAAGTCAGAGACAATGGCCTTACAGATCGGCCCAATACCAGCGCAGGTGGAAGCCATACGGTGGTTAGCGGAGATACTTTGTGGGGAATTGCAAAGAAATATTATGGGAATGGGGCACAGTATACGAAGATATATGGTGCAAATAGCGGAACGATTGAAGCGGCAGCCAAGAGCCATGGAAAAAGCAGTTCCGGGAACGGGCATTGGATTTATCCGGGTACTGTGCTTTCGATTCCTGCATAAAGGCGGTGGAAGGAATGAAATTACTGACAGGAGGAAAGGATATCAGCCAGCTAATTGAAAAGATCACTTGGTCTGGTGATACTTCCCAGGTGTCCAGAAAAATCAATTTCACTATCGCACAGAACAAAAAAGATACTCTATTCCCGAATGTGTCCATTGACATTGGGGATGAAATTATCATGCAGGATAATGAAGGAAATAATATTTTCGGCGGGATTATATTTGATGCGGATAAAAAAGGCAGCTCTAAAACTGTAAGTTATCTGGCATATGATCTTTTGTTTTACGTGAACCAGTCTGATGTGAATATGGTATTTTCTGGGACACCAGAAAGTATTGTCACACAGATCTGCCAGAAACTGGATATTCCCTGCGGAGAACTGGCTCCGACCAATGGAGTTGTAGTGAAATCACCGTGTTTTGGAAAAAAGGCATATAAGGCAATCATGATGGCCTATACAGTAGCAGCCAGAAAGAATGGTACAAAATACATTCCTCTGATTAAAAATATCAATCAGCTTTGTGTGATTGAAAAGGGGACGTTGTGTGGAGCTGTGATGACCGGAGATTACAACCTAATTGATACAGAGTATAAAAGCACTCTGCAGAACCTGGTAAACCGTGTAATTATCACCAACAGTAAAGGAAATCAGATCAAGGTGATAGAGGATGCAGAGTCCATTCAAAAATATGGCCTGGTTCAGAAAGTTATGAAACAGAGCGATAAAGAAGATATTTCAGCAGAAGCACAAAAAGCACTGGTTTCTGTAGAAAATTCTGGATCTGTATCTGGAGTACCGAATGATTTCAGGGCGGTCTCTGGCTATTCCATTATTGTCCAGGATGAAGTTTCTGGACTGTATGGACAGTTTTACATAGAAAGCGATACTCATACCTTTACCAATGGAAAAGCGCAAATGGATCTTACCCTGGCTTTTGAAAATCTGATGGATGAGGAGGAAATCGAGAAGGACACAAACAATAAGAAAAGTAAGTAGGAGGGACTGACATGACAGATCATAACATCGTGCGAATGGTTCACGCAATTGAAGAACGTATATCCGGTGGCGGAGCTGCGGATATAAACTCCGGTGGCGGGGTTCAGGCAAGCGTAGATGGAACATTCCTGGCTGATGTGATCAGTGTGAAGCCTTTGTCTATTCAACTGCAGGGGCAGACAGTATCTGCTGGCATTTACATCAATCCGGCCTTGACGGTAGCGGCATCGGATGGCGGTGATGAGATTTTAAAGCCCTTTGAAACACCGTTTGAACCGGCTGCAGCATATGAATTTTTGAAAGAATTCCATGAAAAATATGTAATCAAGAAAGGTGATACGGTGGTGGTTGTCATGACAGGAAGCGGCTTTTATATAGCTGGAAGGGCGGTGGCAGGATGAGCATTTTTCCATTTATTGATGCGTCTGGGGTTACAGATACGAAAAAAGTAACTGATTTACCATTACTGAAAGAATATGCGTATGATTATGCGAGAAATGAACTGCTTCTGGATGAAAATGGCTGCACTTATCTGGTGGAAGGAAATGCTGCACTCCGGATCTGGATATTTAAGGCACTTACAACAGCCCGGTTCCGACACGTAGCTTATTCTCCGGCCTTCGGAGAAGAATATGAGGATCAGCTCATTGGACACTCCATGAACGGAGAAATAGTAAAGTCAGAAATGAAGCGTTATATTACCGAAGCGTTAATGGTAAATCCATATATCAAGAAACTGGAAAATTTTAATTTTGAGACCAGTAGCTGGGGGATGAAAGTAACATTTGACTGTACCAGCATTTATGGGAAAGAAACGGTACCGATCCGAATGGAAGGGGTGAATGTATAAATGGATTTTACGGCAGATGGAATTCTGGCCAGGATGAAAGGAAGCCTCAAAAATGAAGATTCCAGGATAGAGGGAAGCTTTACAATGGATAACCTGCAGGCGGTATCTGAAGAACTGGCCCGATTTAATGCGATGCTCATTGCTCCCCTGCAGGATGAACTGGCTGCTCAAGGAAGTGACATGGGAACCAGTGGAAATGAAAAACATTATGTGAAATGGGCCAAGGAAGCAACCAATGCCCAGGGCAAAAGGGTGGCGGGAAATGCAAAAGTTTCCAGTCCAAGAGACGGAACAGGAAACGTATATATCGCCATTGTTTCCACAACGGCCCAGGCACCTACGGAAGAAGAAATCCGGATTGTGCAGGAGTATATCAATACGAAGCGGCCTGTGGGGGCTAACCCGGTGGTATCTGCAGCGGAGAGTATTGATGTAACCATTGTATGCGAGATTCACAAAACAGCCGGATACACGGAGGAAACGGTTAAAAGCCAGATTCAGACAGATGTTCAGGCACATTTTCTGGAAATTGCTTTCCAGAGCGGAGTGATCTCCCTGAACTTCTTTAAAGTCAGCAATATCATCAGCGCGGTGAGTGGTGTCTCCGAGGTGGTGGACTTAACAATAAATGGAAAAAAGGATTCTATCACGGCAGATTATAACAAATTCTTTTCTCTGAAGGGAGTGATTATCAGTGTCACTGAATAGTGAACAGATGCTTCCGGCCAGAGTGCGAAAGATGAGGCAAATGGAAGACCTTCTGAATGTGGAAGATATAATCCTGGCTGAGATAGAAAGAATTATTGATGAAATGTATGGGGCGGCGGCGCTACTCCATGAGGAGCTGGTCAATGAGGCTTGGTTGAAGGAAAAACTGGATGCCCGAACAGGAGCTGATACAACAGTAGAGGCAGATGCGGACAAGCTCCTGGCAACGATAACGCTGGATGTAAGCAAAATTGTGGGTGTTGATATGAAAGACATCCGGGTATTTTTGGACAAATGGCTGCCAGCACATTTAAGATATCGTGTGATTTTACTGATAGAGAGTGGCTATATTAGCCCGGAAAAATATACCGTGACAGGAATGGCACTGGGTTATGAAGCGCAGTTTTGGCCGGTTCGGACATTGAATGGAGCCTGGTTGCTGGACGGTACATACAATCTTGATGCAGTCCGTAAGGCAGATGAATACGGCTTAACCTATGAAATTGGAGAAATAGAACTTCATGAGGATTTCACGGAGGCAGCCAGATTTATGACAGCAATCTGCCAAGATGAGAACACTGTCGGCATGGTATCCATGGGCTTTGAATCCCAGTTCTGGCAAGTTCCAACACTAAACGGTGCGTGGAAATTAGATGGTTCTGTTCTTCTTGAAATTCTGAGACACCCACATGAGTACGGACAACACTTTGACTTTGGAATGATAGAAAATAAAGAGGAAAATGACTATCGTGTTCGGCTGGATAAGGATTTATGGTTCCTGGATGGCAGCCAGAATTTGAACGGAAAGAGAATATTGGACGCTGAGAGGCGTGAGGAGGAATTGACATGACACAGAATCAGATCATCACAGTGACAGCAAGAAAAAATATGGTTAGAGCCAGGGCCGGAGAGATCCAGCTCCCGAAAATCGTGGGTTTTGTTTTCGGTGATGGCGGTGTGGATGAAAGCGGGAACATTATTCCTCTTTCGGAAACAGACAGCACCCTCGGAAATGAACTTCTCAGAAAGAAGTATGACGGCTATACAATGGTCAGCGATACAGAATGCAAGTATGAATGTACGCTGACCGAAGAGGAGCTGGCGGGCAAAGAGATCAGCGAGATCGGCTTGTATGATGCTAATGGTGATATCGTTAATATTAAGCGGTTTTCAGCTAAAGGCAAGGATGCGGATCTTGCGATGACCTTCTGGATTAAGGACACGTTTTAAGGGAGGAACACAATGGCTAACTTACCAATCAAGAACAATCCTACATTGAACCTCCAGATGGAGGCTCTTACAACATCAACTCCTGCACATGCAGACCGGTTTAACGAACGCTATCAGCAGTTACTTGAAAATGACAAGGCACTGCAGGTGGATGCCAAAATTTATGAGGATGACAAAAACGGAGCGAAGATCCGTCTGGGGATGGAAAATGGTCATCTTTATTATGTTCAGCTTCCTTCGGAAGAAGCTGATGGCACTGGAGAATAACGGATTCCGTTATATGATAACGGGATACGTTATAAAATAACAAAATAAGCAAAAATATGACGCATCGTGTTATATTATGCTGGAAATGAGGGAAAAAATGACGGAAAATAAGGTTTTTATTGCGGAGCAGGAAACCCTTTTGGAAGTGAAGGAGCAGACAGAGAAGCTGATCCGGAACCTGATCCCGACTGACGCACCGATCTATGGAATGGTTATTCACGAAGCATCAGATCTGAATCCGGCTACCCGTGTAGAATACTTGGGCGCTAACAAGGACTTTAAGCCTATGTCCATGAATATGGCTACTCATGCCATGGATTATGGCTCCTGGGCGGATTGGAGCTGGTTAAAAGCGAATGTGCCGGTTATGTGTGGGTGGGATGGAGAAATCAAATATTATCTGAATCCGGATGATTATACGAAGAAAGCAGACGGAACAGCTTCAGATGTATCAAATGCAAATTTTGCAGGAAATGCAATGGCGGTCATTAAGAAGATCTACAAAAAGGAATATAAGGTCGGTTCAGATCGTTATGTATACTTCTGCGAGCGGCAGGTTGATCCGGATTTCCAGCCGGTTGGTTTTAATGTCAAAGGAAAAGTTAGGGACTACATGCTCATTCCCATGTTCTATGGCTCTATTGATGGAAACGGAAGGATGAGAAGCATTGCAGGTCAGTGGAGCTGCCTGACTGCTTCAGGAAGCTCTTCTGATAATTCATCAGGAACCGCAATAGGCACTACAGAGCAGAACACAGCGATTTTGAAAACGAGTGCAAGCGGGTTATTCTTCGGCGGCCCGCTTACAAATACGTTAGCAGATATTTGTGTAATGCTTACGCGAAGCACAGATTCACAAAGTTCTTTTGGAAGCGGAATGTGCTCCAGCTATGTAGAGGATAAAGCCCAGCATTATGGAACTCAGATCAACAAGGTAGTTGGAGGCGGCCGGTTTTATGGATCAGATGATAATAAGTCTTTCAATAAGATTTTTCATAGCGCTGTTCTGGGCAGTTATATGCTTTGGCAGCGTGATCCGTATATGGTCGCGGTCAATGGAAGAATTAAGGTATCTACAGATTATACCTACAATCTGAGTGGAGACGGGTATCTGGATACAGGCTGCAACGTGACAGCAAACCATTACAATGCGACCATGCACGTAGTCAAAGGTTTTGGAGCGATTCCGTCAGAGGAAATTGAGGGAACTTCGGCAACTGGCTATTGTGATCATACTTGGGTAAACGCCACAATCACGGCGGTTTCGCTACGGTTCGGCGTTTGCAATGGCGGTCTTATTGACGGCCTCTGGGCCCGCGCACTGTCCGATGTGGCTGCTAACGCCTGGTGGGTCTGCGGCGCGTCCTTACTTCTTCCAGCACCTGCAGCAGCGTGAGCTGCTGTTAGGGGGTATGGGGGTCTTCCCCCATAAAGAAAATAGGGGGTTCGGGGGATTTCCCCCGATGCCCTTGCAGGGAATAAACGAATTTTAGGGGTTACCGGAACACCCTTTCCGGCGGTTTCGCTACGGTTCGGCAATTGCAATGACGGTCTTAATGACGGCCTCTGGGCCCGCACACTGAACAATGTGGCTGCTAACGCCTGGTGGAACTACGGCGCGTCCTTTTTCTATCAATTTTAGAACGACAACCAAAATGTTCCCGGTAATCCTACACCGCAGACGATTGAAACATCGTTATATCCGCCCTTATGGGTTTTGGTGAGTGGAAATAGTTCCGGTCAGGAGCTGCAAGTAGCAGGAAATGTCCGAAAGCGGCGAGGAGATAGAAGATCATGCGTATATTGAAATACGATATTGAAAAGGTGACCGGGATTCCCTGGAAGAAAAAGAAAAGTTATAGATACCTGTATCGGCTGGCCTGCCGGGAAGATGTGATTAAAAAGGCTTTTAAAAGTATGAGAAAAGGGAAAACCAAGAGAAAAGACTTTCAAATGGCGGAGGAAAATCTGGATGCCTGGGTTAAGAAAATCCAGGAAATTATCCTGAATACGAAACCGGATGGATGGCAGACTGATCCCCAAAAACGATTTAAGCCAGTAAAGCATAACCCGGTAATTATTAAAGAGTTTGGAAAGACGAGGGTTGTTTATGTACCGACTATGGTGGAACTCTGGATTCAGCATGTTATTGTAATGATCCTGGAGCCGATCATAGCGGGAAGCAGTTATCCGATGAGCTTCTCATCGTTTCCCGGAAGGGGTTCCCTGAAGGGGCAGCGAGCTATCAGACGTTGGATCGAAAGTGGAAAGGGAATCAGGAACTTTGCACAGGCAGATATCCGACATTTTTATAGCCATATTCAGTATAAAATTGTTCGGAAAAAATTAGAGCGTAGAGTTAAAGATAACTTTTTCCTACATCTGATTGATGTCTGCATGACATATTTTCCTAAAGAAATGCCTTTAGGTTTCTATCTTTCTCAATGGCTTGCGAATTTCATGCTCCAGGAACTGGATTATGACATTAAATGTAAGCTGAAAATAGCACATCATGTCCGGTATATGGATAATTATACGCTGGCTGATGATAACAAAAAGAAGCTGCACCAGGCACTGCTTTACATTCGGCAGGTGCTTGGAAAGATGAGACTACGCATGAAGAGTGACTGGCAGGTGTTCCGATTTGAATACACCAAGAAAAATGGGAAGAAAACGGGGCGCTGCGTGTCGGCCATGGGCTGGCTGTTTTACCGGTCAAAAGTGTTGATCCGGAAGCGCATATTACTTCATGTAGAGCGCATAGCCCGAAAATTGCATAAAAAGGAAGAAAACGGCCAGCGGTTTCCGCTGGGGCTTTGCCGTGGTTTTGTATCGTTGCTGGGGTGGATCACACATTCAGAAACGTATGACTGGTATTTGATACATATTAAGGAATTGGTAAACGTCCGTAAAATCAAACGGATTATTTCAAAGATGACAAGGGAGGTAAATCGTCATGCAGGAATGGAAAAAGGAACTCTGCAGAGAACAGCCTGAAACCCTTCAGGAGCTTGGAAAAGGCACTTACATTCAGAGGCGCAATATCACTCCGTATGAAAGAAAAGACGGGAACGGAGAAGTTGATAAGGGTTATTCATGCGAGTACAGGATTCTTACAAAAGAAGAATATTTTTCAGCCCTGGAGCAGGAAAACAGCAATAAAAATATGCTGACTTCCATGGCCGCTCAGGCAGATATCTATGAAAAACTTATTGAAACAGAAAAAAATCAGTTAGTCATCATGCAGGCCATTGCAGATCTGTATGAAAAAGAGAATGGAGGCGTGTAATATGTTAGAACTTTATGTGACTTTAGTTAAAGCTGGAATCAGAACCATTGACAGCGTACCGGCGGCCTTCCGTGAAAAGGTGAAAGCGGCTATTGAAGCGGAAAAACAGGAATGATAGGAAGGGAGAAGAAACATGACTCTGCTTCATATTATAGACACGCTTTGCGATGTGACAACCAAGCAGGCAGATCTCCTCCGGGAGCTGGTAACAGATCTGGAACATATGAACCAGGTTTCCGAAGAAGTAAAGAATTATTATCGGGAGAAGCTGGATTCTATTGATCAAGAAATGAACGTAGCTGAATACGGCTGCAGAGAACTTCCTTATATGGACGAAGCTCACAGAGAAATAATAAGGTAAAAGCAGGTGCATCGGATGTTTCCGATGTGCCTTTTTAATTGGAGGAAGATCATGCAAAGAGAAAAGTGGAAGACCATGGATGTGATCCTTGTAATCTTGGCGATATTTTTACTTGTTTTTGTGATTGCAATGATTGCTATTTACATAAAAACAGGGGGAATCCCAGATACCTTATGTACCTGCGTGTTTAGCGTATGTGGCGGAGAATGTGGAGTAATGGGCTGGATCAAGACAACGAAAGATAGACATCTTTCCAGACAATATGAACTGGAGGACAGGGAGACAGATAAAAAAATAATGGAGGAGACGGAGAATGAGTGATATTTGTTTTGAATGTTTAAAGATTTTGGTGATGGTAGCGGTGCTGGTATTAACCAGATATGTGCTTCCTTGGGTAAAAAGCAAGGTTGATTCTGAGAAGCTGAACCTGGTAGCCCAGTGGGCATATAAAGCGGTTTTAATGGCCCAGCAGACCATGAAAGCCACTGGTGGAAAAGAGAAAAAAGCCATCGTTACGCAGTTTTTAAAAGAGATTCTTCAGGAGAAGAACATCGCACTTTCGGACAAACAGATTGAGATCCTGATTGAAGCTGCAGTAAAGCAGATGAAGATTCAGGAAAATTCGGGAATTGTGATTGAAGCAACGGATGATGTGGAGGTGTAGTTGAAATGGGAGTAAGAGTTGGAAGTGCAAGAAGCAATGAAAATGGCGGAGTAAATGGTGGCAAGGCAGGCGATCAGACTGGCAGAGAGGTCTCAACGCAGCCCTGGTATTTGCATTCAAAGGGTTGGATTGTTATTAGAGCAAAGTCACCTGCAGTCCGGGAGGCAATCGCTAAAAATATGGAAGCCGCCTGCCAGAATAACAATATCGGTTATTGCCAGGGACACAGAGGAACGGCAACGGCGGCAGCGAAGCCATATACTTACGATCTTTCCAAGGTGAATACAGCCGTGGAAACAGACTGCTCTGAATTGGTACGTTGCTGTGTGCTTTATGCAGGCATTCATGTGAATGGTTTTAGCACAGCGAATGAGGTGGACGAACTGAAACAGACTGGCCAGTTTTATATCCTGGAAGAAAATAAGTATTGCAAAGCTGCTGACTATTTGTTACGAGGGGATATCCTGGTCACAAAGACGAAAGGACACACTGTGGTTGTTCTGGACAATGGTTCCAAGAGCAGCCAGAATAAAAAAGTTGAAGCAGCCCAGAAAAAGGATGTATCTATCAGCGGAACCTATAAAACCACGGTAGATCTGAATTTGAGAGCGGGAGCCGGTACAACAAAAGATATTCTGGTTACGATCCCGAAGGGGACAGCGGTCTCCTGTTATGGATATTACAGTCCGTATAAAGGAAAGCCTTGGTATTATGTAAAGACTACTGTGAAGGGAGTAGCTTACACGGGCTTCTGTAGCAGTGCGTATTTAAAACGTTAAATAAATGAAGGCTCTGGGAGTGCGAACTCCTGGAGAATCCTGATTTCATGCCCCTTAAAATTGAAATCAGGAGGACATAATGAATAGTTTTATTGCATGGATCGGTGGAAAGAAATTACTGAGAAAAGAGATCGTAAAAAGGTTTCCAGAAGAAGGATTTACACGGTATGTAGAGGTTTTTGGCGGAGCTGGCTGGGTTCTTTTTGAAAAGGAGCAGGGAAAAGAACTGGAGGTGTTCAACGACCGTGACAGCAACTTGATTAACCTGTATAGGTGCATCAAGTATCATTGCGGAGAACTGCAGAGAGAACTGGAATGGTTGACTATATCGCGGGAACAGTTCTTTGACAGCAAGAGCCAGCTTGACAGTCAGGGGCTTACGGATATCCAGAGAGCGGCGCGGTTCTTTCATATTATTAAGGTGAGCTTCGGGTCGGACCGCAGAACCTTCGGAACGAATAAAAAGAACCTTGCCAATGCTATTGAGTACCTTCCCCTTATTCAAAAGAGGCTTCAGGGTGTTGTAATCGAGAACAAGGACTTTGAAAACCTGATTCGGGTTTATGATAGACCAGGGGCACTCTTTTATCTTGATCCGCCTTATCATGGGACGGAAAAATATTATGAGGGAAGCTTCACCGAAGCGGATCATGAGCGTTTAAAAGCCGTTTTAAGCAGTATCAAAGGCCGTTTTATCTTATCTTATAATGATGATACTTACGTCAGAGAACTGTATAAGGGTTACAATATCGAAGAAATAAGCCGGAATAACAGCCTGGCGGGTAAGACGAAAACTTCGCAATTCAAGGAATTGATAATCAGGAATTACGAAAAATAACGTATTTCGTTATAATATAACAAAATGACTTTTAAAGAGTGCCCTCGTGCTAGAATAACCAGCAAAGGGGCATGGATATCATGATTAAAATTCATTTATCACGGCTTCTTGGAGAAAAAAGGTGGACGCAGAAAGATCTTGCAGAAGCCACTGGAATCCGGCCAAGTACAATCAACGAATGGTATCACGAATTCGTAACCCGTATAAACCTGGATCACGTTGACAAGATTTGTGAAGTATTAGAGTGCGATATTTCAGATCTAATTGAATATGTACCGAATCAGCACAAAATCACGGGAAAAGATCTGATTGTTGAAGAGCATGGAAACCGAAAGCCGAAGAAAAAGCAGTAGAAAAAGGACGTTTTGGAGGGTATTTTACAGCCCTTTAAAACGTCCTTTTTCTGTTTTTAAAATAGGTTTTTGCAAATGACGCGAAAACATTTTGCATTTTGCGCGAAAAGCTACAGACGCTTTTTCTGTTACAGAGGAATGCGGAATATTTTTTGAAAAGCTGGTCTGACCAGGAAGAATACGCCGGCGGCGGGGAATATGTCACAGAAGCCCTCCAAAGGGTCCGCCGGCGGGAAAAGGGGAAGGGAATATGGAAAAAGATGTACGCGAGCATACGGAGGAGAAGGCAGGCTGCCAGGGGGCAGGCGAAGGAACAGAGGACTGGAAAGAGAAAGAAAAGCAGCAGTATCTGGGCGGGCTGAGGCGGCTTTCAGAAAAAGGGATCGCCATTTATGTGGACGGCCGGGTCTCCGGTCCGCCGGAATGGGAAAAGCTGTTTGAAATACGCGACGATAATATGTTTTATATGGGAGATTATGTACAGGCAGAGTCCGGAGGGCTGAAGGAGGTACGGTTCGACAAGGTGTATCTCAGCCGGGAGGATCTGAAAAAGCCGGAGGAATAAAATAATTAAGGAAGGAAAAGGGGGAGATGGGAAGAAATGGGAGGAGCCTGCGCGGCCGGAAGATGCTGTTCTGCCGAATATGATGCTTTTGGATGCGCAGGCGGCGGGAGGGATCTGATACAAAATCGTTACAAAAAATTAATAAACAAAACCATACCCCTATGATATAATCGGGGATATCAGAAGAAAACCAACCCATGGAAGCCGCCGTACACGGCGCGGGTCATCGGAAAGGAAAGAGAGCGCAAATGAAAAAAATAATGCCAGTGATCGCGGCCCTGGGGCTGATCGCAGTGTGTGCACTGGGATTTTTCGGGTACAGGGCGGCCAGAAAGTATATCCCCACAAAGGAAATGGCAGATCTTAAGAGCCTTTATGGGGTGAGCGGGGAGGATACGGCGATCCTTTATAACCAGGAGCTCCAGGAGGCCAGGGGACTTTATATGAACGGCCAGACCTACCTGCCCATTTCCTGGGTCAACGAGCACATAAATAAGCGGTTCTACTGGGACGGTACGGAAAATATGCTGGTCTACGCCCTGCCGGACCAGATCGTTTATGCCGATGGGGAAACCCAGGGGGCCAATGGGAAACCGCTCCTTCTGGACAGGGAGGACGGCGTCTGGCTGGCCCTGGGGCTGGTCAATAATTATACGGACGTGGAGATCCTGGCCTTTGACAGCGGGGACGTGAAGCGGGTATTTGTCACAGACTGGGGAACCCGGAATATGGCCGCAGTGAAAAAGTCTGGAAAGGTCCGGGTCCGGGGAGGGGTAAAGAGTCCCATTGTGACAGAAGTGGAAAGAGATATGCAGGTCGCTGTCCTGGAATCCATGGAAAAGTGGTCAAAGGTGCAGACCCCCGACGGCCACCTGGGCTACATCCAGAATAAATGTCTGGATACGCCGGAGCCCCAGGCCTTTGAAGGGACGGCCGAGCTTCCGGAGTATTACGGCACGCCCATGGATGAAAAGGTAGTTATGGCCTGGCACCAGGTGACCAGCCGGGAGGGCAACGCCGGGCTAAACAAGCTCCTGGAAAAGACAAGGGGCGTCAATGTGGTGTCTCCCACCTGGTTTGCATTAACGGATAACGAAGGAAATTACAGCTCCCTGGCAGACCAGGATTATGTAAAGGCGGCCCATGATAAGGGGATCCAGGTCTGGGCGCTCCTGGACAATTTCAGTGATGATGTCCAGTCGGAGAAGCTCCTGGCCTCCACCTCCACCCGGAAAAAGCTCATTGACAGCCTGATGGAGGATGTGGAGAAATATGATCTGGACGGCCTCAATATGGATTTTGAGGGACTGAAGCAGGAGGCGGGCGTCCATTATGTGCAGTTTTTAAGGGAGCTTTCCATCCCCTGCCGTCAGAAGGGCATCGTGCTGTCGGTGGATAATACGGTCCCGGCAGAATTTAATAAGTTTTATGACCGTAAGGAACAGGGGATCGTGGCAGATTATGTGGTCATCATGGGCTATGACGAGCACTACAATGGCGGCGCCCCCGGCTCGGTGGCGTCCCTGGGATACGTGCGGGACGGGATTGAGAATACCTTAAAGCTGGTTCCCAGGGAAAAGGTGATCCTTGGAGTTCCCTTCTATACAAGGGTATGGACGGAAACGGATGAAGGCGTAAAATCCTCGGCCCTGGGGATCGAAGAGGCAAAAGCATGGATCGAGGCCAACCAGGTGGACCTTTACTGGCAGAAGGAGCTGGGGCAGTATTACGGAGAGCTTCCTCTGGAAAACGGGATCAAGATGGTCTGGATGGAGGATGAGGAATCCTTAAAGCTGAAAATGAACCTGGCCCGGGAGAATGACCTGGCCGGTGTTGCCTGCTGGAAGCTGGGCCTGGAGGACGAAGAGGCCTGGACCGCCATTGGCTGGGATTGATCCCCGGCCTTGAAAATCAGTTCTTTTTTCGTCCCCCTGCGGATATACTATTAAAAAACGCATTTGGGGACAGGTGGAATGAAGAGACTGGCCATGGAGGAGCTCTGCGGGCTCATCCTTCTGCTCATGGTATTTCTGGCGGCAAAATATGGGAGCGTCCAGGTGGTCTCCGCCCAGGCGCAGAAAAAGGACCAGCCGGTGGTCGTGGTGGACGTGGGCCATGGCGGCAGGGACCCCGGAAAGGTGGGGATCGACGGAAGTCTGGAAAAGGACGTGAACCTGGCTATCGCTCTGAAGTTAAAAACGTATCTGGAGCAGTCGGATGTAAAGGTGGTCATGACCCGGGAAACGGACACGGCTCTTTATGGGAAAGAGGACTCCAGAAAGAAGATGGCGGATATGAAGGCGCGGTGCCGGATCATCGAGGAAAGCGGCGCGGATCTGGTGGTCAGCATCCACCAGAACAGCTATCACCAGGAGGAGGTTTCCGGCGGCCAGGTCTTTTACTATAAGTCGTCGGAGAAGGGAAAACGGCTGGCAGAGATCATCCAGAAACGGTTTGACTATGTACTTGGGGAGCAGAACCGCCGCCTGGCCAGGGCCAACGGCAATTATTATCTTCTGCTTCATGTGAAATGCCCCATTGTGATCGTGGAGTGCGGCTTTTTAAGCAACCGGAAGGAGGCGGCCCTGCTGCAGGATCCGGAATACCAGGACCGGATGGCCTGGACGGTCCACATGGGGATCATGGAATATCTGGGAGGAAGTGCGTAATGGCGCAGATGGAACTTGCGGTTTTAGATTTTATCCAGGAGTTTTTCCGGAATCCGTTCATGGATTCCCTGATGCCGGCGGTCACCAGCCTGGGAGATGCCGGCTTTCTCTGGATCCTTCTGGGACTGGCTCTTTTATGCAGCAGGAAATACAGGAGGACCGGGGCGGCAGTACTGCTGTCCCTGGCGGCGGATCTGGTGATCTGCAATCTGCTTCTTAAAAATATGGTGGCCAGGGTCCGGCCCTGCGACTTAAACCCGGCAGTCCAGCTGCTGATCGCCCGTCCGTCGGACTTTTCTTTCCCGTCGGGCCATACGGCGGCAGCCTTTACGTCGGTTTTTTCCCTTTACCGGGAAAACAACCGGCTGTGGAAGTCGGTCCTGGTCCTGGCGGCGGTCATTGCGTTCTCCAGAATGTACCTGTACGTCCATTTCCCCACGGATGTCCTGGGAGGCGTGGCCGTGGGCTGGGTATGCGCCCTGGCGGGACAGGCTGTATCCAGGCGTCTGTTCCCTCAGGCATGACCAGGAAATAGTCCTTGCTTTTTTATTTCCTTTGCACTATAATAGCCTTGTAATTCAATATGTTCTTCGGGGCGGGGTGAGATTCCCCACCGGCGGTGACAGTCCGCGACCTGCCAAATGCAGCTGATCTGGTGAAATTCCAGAACCGACAGTATAGTCTGGATGAGAGAAGAAATTGTGTGACTTGGAGTTTATGGCCCCGGACTTATTTTATTGGTCCGGGACTTTTTTATTTACGCGGTCAGCGAGCCGGAGGCAGCCAGTCCCCGGTCCTGCCGGAAAACTCCATATGTTGCAGCAATTCCTCTGTACACAGGCGGGCCTTTACAGTCCGGCCTGGCAGCTGAAAGAAGGACAAAAACAGTACAAGGAGGAACTACATTTATGAACCAGAAAAAGAGATTATCTGTAAAAACTGTGGTGCTGATCGGCATGTTCGGCGCCCTGGCGGCCGTTCTGGAGACCTTCCAGATCCCGGTGCCCTTTGCGCCGCCGTTTTATAAGCTGGATTTTGCCGAGACTCCGATCATGATCGGCGCCTTTGCCCTGGGACCGGTCCCTGCTATCCTCATGGAGCTGGTGAAGAACCTGCTGAAGATCCTGATCAACGGTACGACGACCATGTACGTGGGAGACCTGGGGAACTTCATCGGCGGCTGCGCCTTTGTGCTTCCAGCCTCCATTCTGTACCAGAAGCACCGCACCAGGAAGATGGCCATGGCAGGCCTGGGACTTTCCGTTCTTACTGGCGTTCTTACGGCCATTGTGGTGAACTGCTTCTTAACGCTTCCGCTGTACGCCAACCTGATGTTCGGCGGGATCGAAAATATCATCTCCATGGGAACGGCCATTAACCCGGCCATCACCAACCTGCCCACCTTCGCCGTGTTTGCCATCGTTCCCTTTAACCTGTTAAAGCTGGGAATGAACGCAGGGATCACGGCCCTGGTGTATAAAAAGGTCAGCGTGATCCTCCATGTGGGCGCGCCTGTACGGGAACCGCGGACATCCGTGGAGAAGGGATGATCCTATGGTACGGTATTACAGAGAGCTGACGCGGCTTGAAATGGAAGCTGTGGATAAAGAGGAGACCGTGGTACTGATCCCCATCGGGGCCCTGGAGCAGCATGGAAACCAGTGTCCCCTGGGTACTGACGAGATCATTTCCGAGGCCGTGGCCAGGCGGATCAGGGAGACCCTGGACCGGGAGATCCCCGACTATCCCATGCTGATCTTCCCCCCGGTTCCCGTGGGCCTCAGCACAGAGCATGTGAATTTCTGCGGCTCCATCACTTTAAAGCCGGATACCTTTTACCATGTGCTGGAGGATATCTGCCGGGGGCTTTTCCGCCACGGCTTTAAAAAGATCGCCATGCTGAACTGCCACGGCGGAAATACTCCCATCATCCAGGTGCTGAGCCGGGAGCTGCGGAGCGAGCTGGGGCTGGCGGTCTTTATGATCAACTGCGGCGTGTTTTTCGGGAACCAGGCGGTGAAGGACACGGTGACGCCTGGAAACGTGTGGGACTTCCATGGAGGCGAGATGGAAACGTCCATGATCTTAGCGGAGCGGCCGGAGCTGGTGAAAATGGAGACGGCCCAGGCGGGGATCCCGAGAAAATTCATGGGAAATAGAAGCCTTACGGTCTACGGCCCCATTACCCTGGGCTGGGTATCCGAGGAGTGGGAGACAGAGGACGGAACGCCCATCGGCATCGGCGGGGACCCCAGAGGGGCCACGGCAGAAAAGGGCGAGCAGATATACCAGAGCTTTGTGGGATCCATCGTGGACGGATTAAAGGAGATCCGGCGGTGGAAGGACCAGTAGGCACAGGCCGGAGAGGTTTTCTCTCTCCGGTCTCTTTTTATTTTATGGGAAATGTGATAAAATGCCCATAGCGGAGAGACAGGAGGAAGAAAACGATGGACGACGAGAAAGCATTATGGAAAAAATGTGCCGAGTTCCACGGCCATGAGTGCGGCGGGCTGACCATTGGCTATAAAGCGGCCCTGTACGCAAAGGAACTGCTGGATCTGGATTTTTCTGAGGACGAGCAGGTGGTGTGTATTTCGGAAAACGACGCCTGCGGGGTGGACGCCATCCAGGTGATCCTGGGGTGCAGTGTGGGAAAAGGGAATCTTCTGTTCCATATCTGTGGAAAACAGGCGTTTTCCTTTTATGACCGGGGATCGGGAAGGGCCGTGCGGCTGGTGTTAAAAGAAAAGCCCAGAGAGATGACAAAGGCCGAGTCCTTTGCCTATTACCAGGCCTGTGAGCCCAGGGAAATGTTCGATGTGAAGGAGACCTTCCTTGCGCTGCCCCAGAAGGCGGAGATCTTCGGATCCGCCCGGTGCGGCTGCTGCGGAGAGATGACCGGGGAAAAATGGCTCCGGGAGGCAGACGGGAAAAAGCTGTGTCCGGACTGTCTGGCGCGCCTTTCCGGGAAATAAGTATAAGAAAAACATCCGGACACGGTCCGGCTGATCTTGGGAGCAGAAAGATGAAAACAAAGGTGATTAAAATAAAAGATAAAACAAGACCGGAGGACGGGGAGCTTCTGGAGGCGGCGGAGATATTGAGAAGCGGCGGCCTGGTGGCCTTCCCCACCGAGACGGTCTACGGCCTGGGAGCCAACGCCCTGGACGAGGCGGCGGCAAAAAAGATCTATGCGGCCAAGGGGCGTCCGTCGGATAATCCGCTGATCGCCCATATCTCATCCATGGAGGAGCTTCCGGCCCTGGTGCGGGAGATCCCGGAGGCGGGAAGGAAGCTGGCGGAAAAATACTGGCCGGGCCCGCTGACCATGATCTTTCCGAAAAAGGATGTGGTGCCCTATGGGACCACAGGCGGGCTGGATACGGTGGCGGTCCGGATGCCGTCGGATCCGGTGGCGAACCGGCTCATAAAGCTGGCTGGTATTCCGGTGGCGGCGCCTAGCGCCAATACCTCCGGGCGGCCGAGTCCCACCCGGGCGGAGCATGTGATCGAGGACATGGACGGGAAGATCGAGATGATCCTGGACGGCGGCCAGGTGGGCATCGGCGTGGAATCCACCATTGTGGACGTGTCCGGCCCGGTTCCCACTCTTTTAAGGCCGGGAGCCGTCACTCTGGAGATGCTCCGGGAGACCCTGGGCCAGGTGGAGGTGGATCCGGCGATCCTGGGGCCGGTGAAGGGCGATGTGAAGCCCAAGGCGCCGGGGATGAAATACCGGCACTATGCGCCGAAAGCGGATATGGTCCTGGTGGAGGGAGCCATGGAGGACGTGGTGGACTACATCAACCGGGAGGCGGCGAAAGCCATGGGAGCCGGAAAGAGAGTGGGGATCATCTGCACCAGGGAGAGCAGGGACCTGTATCCCCAGGGGCTTCTGGAGGTCATCGGCAGCAGGAGCCAGGAGGAGACGGTGGCCCACAACCTGTTCGCGGTGCTGCGGGATTTCGATGACCGCCAGGTGGACTGTATTTTTTCCGAGAGCTTTTCCGAGGACCAGCTGGGCCAGGCCATCATGAACCGGCTCTGCAAGGCAGCGGGATATCATATTGTGAAATGCGGCGGGCCGTCGGAGGAATAGGCGGCATACCGGTAAAAATGGAGGGCATCATGTCAGAAAAGAGAAAAGGCTATATTACGTGGGATGAATATTTCATGGGCGTCGCAAAGCTGTCGGCCATGCGTTCCAAGGATCCCAGCACCCAGGTGGGGGCCTGTATCGTCAGCGAGGACAATAAGATCCTGTCCATGGGCTACAACGGCTTTCCCAAGGGCTGCTCCGACGATGAATTTCCCTGGGGAAAGGGCGACCCGGACGATTACAACGATAAATATTTATATGTGACCCACAGCGAGCTGAACGCCATTTTAAATTACCGGGGCGGGAGCCTGGAGGGGAGCAAGCTGTACGTGACCCTGTTCCCCTGCAACGAGTGTGCCAAGGCCATCATCCAGGCCGGGATCCGGACCATTATCTACGAAAGCGACAAGTATGCCGATACCCCCGCTACCCGGGCGTCCAAGCGGATGTTAAATGCGGCGGGAGTCCGGTATTACCAGTACAGCCCCACGGGAAGAAAGATCGAGTATTATGTGTAAAAAATTTCTGCTGGCGGCAGTGAACGCCAGATATATCCACTCCAATCCGGGCGTTTACAGCCTGCGGGCCTTTGCAAAGGAACGGCTTCCGGAGGCGGAGATCCAGATCGCGGAGTATACCATCAACCATCAGATGGATCGGATCTTACAGGACATTTACAGGAAAAAGCCGGATTTTGTCGGCTTTTCCTGTTATATATGGAACATTTCCCAGGTGTATGAGCTGGTCAGGGACTTAAAACAGGTATTGCCGGAAACGGAGATCTGGTTAGGCGGGCCGGAGGTGTCCTATGACAGCGGCAGGATCCTTTCCCAGGAGCCGGAGATCCGTGGGATCATGCGCGGCGAGGGGGAGCTGACCTTTTCTCAGGTGGCGGAGGCATATCTGGCTGCGGAGGACCGTCTGGCGGCAGAGGATCCAGAGGACAGGCTCCTGGCCCGCCTGGAGGGGATCCTGGGGATCACCTACCGGGACGGCTCCGGAGAGATCCGTGAAAACGGTCCCCAGCGCCTCCTTTCTATGGATGAGATCCCATTTTATTATAAGGATATGGCAGGCTTTGAAAACAGGATCGTTTATTATGAGAGCAGCCGCGGCTGTCCCTTTTCCTGCAGCTACTGCCTGTCCTCCATCGACAAGTCGGTGCGGTTCAGGAGCCTTTCCCTGGTGAAAAAGGAACTGGATTTCTTTCTGGAAAGGAAGGTCCCCCAGGTAAAGTTCGTGGACCGGACCTTTAACTGCCGGAGGGAGCATACCCTGGGGATCTGGAAGCATATCCTGGACCATGACAACGGCGTCACCAACTTCCATTTTGAGGTGTCGGCGGATCTGTTCGACCAGGAGGAGCTGGAAATGATCGGCCGGATGCGGCCCGGACTCATTCAGCTGGAGATCGGCGTCCAGTCCACCAATCCGGATACCATCCGGGAGATCCGGAGGAAAATGGACCTTACGAAGCTTGAGGCCGCTGTGGACAGGGTCCATGGATACCGGAATACCCACCAGCATCTGGATCTGATCGCCGGACTGCCCTGGGAGGGGCTGGATTCCTTTTTACAATCCTTTGACGACGTGTACCGTATGGAGCCGGACCAGCTCCAGCTGGGCTTTTTAAAGGTGCTGAAGGGCTCTTATATGGCATCCCAGGCCGGGGCCTACGGCCTCCGTTACCGGATGACGCCGCCCTATGAGGTATTGTCCACCCGCTGGCTCTCCTATGAGGATGTGATCCGGTTAAAGGCCATGGAGGAAATGGTGGAGGTCTATTATAACAGCGGCCAGTTTTCCAATACCTTAAAGCTTCTGGAGCAGGAATATCCCTCTCCGTCGGAGCTGTTCCTGGATCTGGCCGCGTATTATGAGGACCATGGCTTTGCCGGCCTGAGCCACAGCCGAATGGCCAGATATGAGATCCTTTATGGGTTTATAAAGGAGAGGGAGGAAAGGAAAATGGGGCATGGCCAGGGCGGGGAAGCGCCGGAGCCTCAGACATGCCTTTCAGCCTTTCGGGACCGGCTCATGGAGGATCTGTATTTAAGAGAAAATGCCAAAAGCCGTCCGTCCTTTGCCATGGACCAGGGGCCCTTTAAGGACAGGATCCGGGAGTTTTTCCAGACCGAGGAGCAGGAAAGAAGGTGGCTTCCGGCTTATAAGGATCATGACAGCCGCCAGATGGCGAACATGGCCCATTTAGAGGCCATGGAGGACGGGAGCTTCCTCCTGTTTGATTACAAGGAACGGGATCCCCTGTGGAAAAATGCCCGGACCTTGCGGTTCACATATGAAGAAACATGTGCAGGCACAGAAAGAGGAGAGTATGAGAGAATCAAAGAAGGCCAGAGCAGAACGGGTGGACGCCATCCTGGCGCGGCTGGACGCGGAGTATGGCACCGAGTACCGCTGCTATCTGGATCATGAAACGCCCTGGCAGCTCCTGATCGCCGTGATCTTAAGCGCCCAGTGTACCGACGCCCGGGTCAACATCGTCACAAAGGAACTGTTTAAAAAATACAGGAGCCTGGAGGATTTTGCGGCGGCAGAGCTTTCGGAACTGGAGCAGGACATCCACTCCACGGGCTTTTATCACATGAAGGCAAAAAATATCATTTCCTGCTGTAAGGATCTGGTGGAAAAGCACGGAGGCACCGTTCCCAGGGAGCTTTCGGAGCTGACGGCCCTGGCGGGAGTGGGAAGAAAGACGGCCAACGTGATCCGGGGCAATGTATACGACGATCCAAGCATCGTGGTGGATACCCATGTGAAGCGGATCTCAAAAAAGCTGGGGCTCACAAAGGCTGATGATCCGGAGAAGGTGGAATATGAGCTGATGGAGGTGCTGCCAAAGGATCACTGGATCCTATGGAATATCCATATCATCACCCTGGGCCGTACCATCTGTACTGCCAGAAATCCCAAATGCAGACAGTGCTTCTTACGGGAGCTGTGTCCGTCGGCAGGAGGTATGAAGGGATGATGGCAGAACGGGAGAGGAATATAGTGAATGCGGCAGACTCCTATGTGGCCATTGATCTGGAGACCACAGGGATCGGGGCAAAGCGGGAGAGGATCACGGAGATCGGCATGGTAAAGGTGGAAAATGGGGCAGTGACAGATACGTACCATACCCTGGTGAACCCGGGCCGTCCCATACCGGAGCACATTACGGAGCTGACCGGGATCGATGACGATATGGTAAAGGACGCTCCCATGATCCAGGATGTGATCGGGGAGGTCATCGCCTTCTGCGGAACGCTTCCGGTCCTGGGCCACCAGATCATGTTTGACTATGGCTTTCTGGTCCAGGCGGCGGTCAATGGGAAGCTGCGGTTTGAGCGGTCCGGCATCGACACCTTAAAGCTCTGCCGGAAATTCATGCCGCCGGAGGAAAAGAAGAACCTGGCGGCGGCCTGCGCCTATTTCCATGCGGCCCAGGACACGGCCCATCGGGCCCTTTCAGACGCCATGGCGGCCCACGAGCTGTACCAGGCCATGAAGCGGCTGCATCTGTCCGGCAATGAGGATGCTTTTGCGCCCAAGGTCCTCCAGTACAAGGCAAAAAAGGAAAGGCAGGCTACCCAGAGGCAAAAACAACACTTGCATGATCTGCTAAAATATCATAAAATAGAGCTGACTGTCCCCATAGATTCCATGTCGGGAAATGAGATCTCCAGAGAGACCGACCGAATCATCTTTACCCATGGAAGGATTCCGGAAAATGAGAGGGGCAGGGATAAGAAACCGGAATAAAGATAAAATGAAATAAAAGAGGTGAAAGTCATGATAAATATGAATAATAAGAAAACAAAGAAGATCATCTCCACCATCGTTGTGGTCCTGGTGGTTGCGGCTATGGTGATCCCCATGATCCTGGGCTCCTTAATGTCTATGATGTAAAAGGAGAGGGATATGAGAAAATATGTATGGAGTACAGGTACGGCTGCGATGATGGCAGCCGGCCTGTTTTTTGCAGAGCCATTTCCTGCCCAGGCTGCGGAACCCATGCCGGCGGGAGTCTCCGTGGACGGCGAGAGCCTGGAGGGGCTCACTGAGGCCGAGGCGGAGGAGCAGGTGCAGAGCCGTGTGGACGAGAAGCTGGCCCGGGAGGTCGCGCTGACCATCGGGGAAATGTCCTTTGCGGCCAGCTCCGGCGATCTGGGCATCGCCTGGAAAAATGAGGACCAGGTGAGGCAGGCCTTAAAGGACGCAGAGGTCAAAGGCAATCTGATCCAGAGATATATGAAGAAAAAGGATCTGGAAGCGGAGCCGGTGGATCTGGAGCTGGAATTTTCCGCAGATCCGGAGAAGATCTCCGCGTTTGTGGCCACGGAATGTGAGGATGCGGTCCGGGAGGCCTCTGATGCCTCCATTACCAGGGAAAACGGTGAATTTGTACTTACCCCGTCGGTGGTGGGGACCACCGTGGATCCGGAGGCCACAGGGGCAGCCATCGGAGAGGCTGTGAGCCAGGCGGACGGCACTTCGGGAACGGTCTCTGCTGCGGCAGTGGTGACAGAAAAGCAGCCGGAGATCACCACAGAGGAGCTGTCCTCTATTAAGGACGTGCTGGGGACCTTTTCCACCAGCTTTAAGACCAGCGGAGCTTCCCGTTCCACCAATCTCCAGGTGGGAGCGGCCAAGATCAACGGCCGGGTGCTGATGCCGGGGGAGGTGCTGTCGGGATATGAGTGCATGCAGCCCTTTACGGTCGCCAATGGCTACCGGGCGGCCACGGCCTATGAGAACGGGCGGTCTGTGGACAGCATCGGCGGCGGCGTATGCCAGATATCCACGACCCTTTATAACGCTTCTCTGCTGGCGGAGCTGGAGATCGTCCAGAGGCAGAACCATTCCATGACCGTGGGATATGTGAAGCCGTCCATGGACGCGGCCATTGCTGGAACGTATAAGGATATCAAGATCCGGAATCCATACGATACGCCCATTTATGTGGAAGGGGTCACCTCCGGAAAGACGCTGACCTTTACCATTTATGGAAAAGAAACAAGACCGGCAAACCGGACCCTGAAATTTGAGTCTGTGACGCTCCAGGTCATGGGAGCCGGAGCGCCCATTGAGCAGGTGGACAATTCCCTGGCCCCGGGAGCCAGGGTCAAGGTGGACTCCGGCCATACGGGTCTTAAGTCGGAGCTTTATAAGTGCGTATATGTGGACGGAGAGCTGAAGGAGCGGACCCTTTTAAATAAGGATACGTATAACGCCTCCAGGCCCATTTACCGGGTGGGACCGGCGGCTCCGGCAGTAACGGATCCAGGTGCAGCGGTGCCTGGAGCGGATCCGGCGGCTCCGTCCGGCGGGACTTCAGAAACGCCTGCGGGAACCACACCTCCGGCAGTGCCGGAGACCCCGGCGGCGGAAAATACGCCTCCGGCGGAGGTCCCGCAGGGGCCGGGCTATACGCCTGGTCCAGGGATGCCCGGAGACCCGGCTGGAAACAGCAGTCCGGGAGGAAATGAAGGCCCCGGCCAGAATGCGGGTCCTGGAGGTCCTGGAGCAGAGAACGGCGGCGGAGCGCCTGGCCCCGGCGGTGAGCCGGGACCTGGGAACCCAGCCGGACCGGGAGCATAGGAGAGTCGGAATGAGAAAGATCGAGCGGGAACCCCATGGCAGGGGACGCTTTGTGCCGGGCCAGGATCTGGTGGTGGCCGGATGCATCGGCAAGGCGGGAGCTCTGGCTGCCATGGAAAAGAAAAAAGAAGCGCTGGAGGCCAGATTCCATGGCGTATTTCTGGACCGTCTTAAAACGGCGGCGGAGAGCTCTCTGGATCTGTCCCAGGAATTTTTTGAGGATCCTGGCGTAACTGAATGGGAATATGTGGAGGAGGGCGGCATTCTGGCCGCCCTCTGGAATATATCGGGGGCCTATGAGCAGGGGATCTCATTCTCCCTTCTGAAGATCCCGGTGAGCCAGGAGATCATAGAGGTATGCGAACTATTTGATTTAAATCCTTACCGTCTCCGTTCGGGCCATTGTATGCTGATGGTCTCAGACCATGGATGGGATCTGGCGGAACGGCTCAGGGAAATGGGAGCCGAGGCGGCGGTCATCGGAAAGGTGGAGCGGGGGATCGCCAGAAAAATGACGGGTCTTGGCAGCACCGGGTTTCTGGAGCGGCCTCAGCCGGACGAGGTATTAAAACTGGGATAAAAAAGCTGTCCGGAGGAAGATACGGGGAAGGCCTTCGGAAAATATGTGATGGATCGGGGACGGGGAAACTTGAGGACATAAGGAGGCGCGTTATGCGTGAAAAGATTCTGACCATTATGGAAAAAAACAGCCGGATCGATCTGGCGGACCTGGCCGCTCTCCTGGGAGAGAGCGAGATCGCGGTGGCCAATGAGATCGCCGATATGGAGAAGGAAAATATCATCTGCGGCTACCATACGATGATCAACTGGGACAAGACCGGGGAGGAGCTGGTGACTGCCCTGATCGAGGTAAAGGTGACGCCCCAGAGGAATATGGGATTTGAAAAGATCGCGGAGCGGATCTACCAGTACAGTGAGGTGAATTCCGTTTATCTCATGTCCGGAGCGTATGATTTTACGGTGATCGTAGAGGGAAAGACCATGCGCCAGATCGCCCAGTTCGTTTCGGAAAAGCTGTCCACCATGAATTCTGTCTTGAGCACAGCAACCCATTTCATCCTGAAAAAATATAAGGACCATGGAACCGTCATGTGCGAAAGACCGGAAGATGAAAGGATGATGATCACCCCGTGAGAAACCCGTTATCAGAAACCATCACAGCCATCCCCCCGTCGGGGATCCGTAAATTTTTTGACATCGTAAGCGAGATGAAGGACGCCATATCCCTGGGCGTAGGTGAACCGGATTTTGACACGCCCTGGCACATCCGGGATGAAGGGATCTATTCCCTGGAGAAGGGGCGGACCTTTTATACGTCCAACGCAGGACTGAAGGAGCTGAAGCTGGAGATCAGCCGGTATTTAGAGCGGCGGTTTGACGTGGGCTATGACCCGGACCGTGAGATCATGGTCACTGTGGGAGGAAGCGAGGCCATCGATATTGCTCTCCGGGCCATGCTGGATCCGGGAGACGAGGTGCTGATCCCTCAGCCAAGCTACGTTTCCTATGTGCCGTGTACCATTCTGGCCGGAGGCGTTCCGGTGACGGTTGAGCTGGAAGAAAAGGACCGGTTCCGCCTCACAAAGGAAAAGGTGCTGGAAAAGCTCACACCTAAAACAAAGATCCTGGTGCTTCCATTTCCCAACAATCCCACCGGCTCTATCCTGGAGAAGGAGGATCTGGAGGCGATCGCCGACGTGGTCCGCGAGAAGGACCTGTTCGTGATCTCAGATGAGATCTATTCGGAGCTGACCTATGGGAGACATCACTGTACCATCGCGGCTCTTCCTGGGATGAAAGAGAGGACTGTACTGATCAATGGCTTTTCCAAATCCTATGCCATGACTGGCTGGCGGCTGGGCTATGCCTGCGCGCCGGAGGCGATCCTGAGGCAGATGCTGAAGATCCACCAGTATGCCATCATGTGCGCGCCCACCACCAGCCAGTATGCGGCGGTGGAGGCCTTAAGAAACGGAGACCGGGACGTGGAGGAGATGCGGGAGGCCTATGACCAAAGACGGAGGTTCCTGGTCAAGGCTCTGAGAGACATGGGCTTTGACTGCTATGAGCCCCAGGGGGCTTTTTACGTATTCCCCTGCATTAAAAAGTTTGGTATGAGCTCCGATACGTTTGCGTTGCGGCTTTTGGAGCAGGAGAAGGTGGCTGTGGTGCCTGGGACTGCCTTTGGAGACTGCGGAGAGGGATATCTGAGGATTTCTTACGCGTATTCGCTCCAGGACCTTAAGCGGGCACTGGAGCGCATGGGCCGGTTTGTGGCCAGCCTGGAGGAAATGTAGAATGAATATTGTATTATACGAGCCGGAGATGCCGGCCAACACGGGAAACATTGGGAGGACCTGCGTGGCGACCAACACCAGGCTCCATCTGATCGAGCCCCTGGGCTTTAAGCTGAGTGAAAAGCATCTGGTACGGGCCGGTCTGGATTACTGGGACAAGCTGGATGTGACAGTATACAGTGATTTTGCGGATTTTTTAAAGAGAAATCCCGGTGCAAAGCTTTATATGGCCACCACCAAAGCGCCGGCGGTCTATACAGATGTGGAGTATGAGCCGGACTGTTATCTGATGTTCGGCCCGGAAAGCCGCGGCATTCCGGAGGAGATCCTGGTGGAGTATCAGGAAACGTGCGTCCGGATCCCCATGTGGGGGGACATCCGGTCCTTGAACCTGTCCAATTCTGTGGCTGTCCTCCTTTACGAGGCACTGCGGCAGAACGGGTTTGAGAAGATGACCATGGAGGGCCATCTCCACCGGCTGGAATGGAAGGAATAGGATTCTATATTTTAGGGGAGGTGCCGTATGCGTTACAGAAGACTGGGAAAGACGGAGCTGATGGTCAGCGAGATCGGCCTGGGAGCCGAATGGCTGGAGCGTCACAACGCGGAGGAATGCCGGGCGGTCATTGACCGGTGCGGGGAGCAGGGGATCAATATCCTGGACTGCTGGATGCCGGAGCCCAACGTGCGGAGCAACATCGGGGCAGCCATCCGGGGAAAGAGGGAGCGCTGGTTCATCCAGGGCCACCTGGGCTCCACCTGGCAGAACGGCCAGTATGTGCGGACCCGGGACATGGAGAAGGTGAAGGAGGCTTTTGCGGATCTCCTGGAGCGTCTGGGAACAGACTACATCGACCTGGGCATGATCCACTACGTGGACCGGGAGGACGAGCTGGATTCTATCGTAAACGGCCCGTTTTACGCTTACGCAAAGGAATTGAAGGAAAAGGGCGTGATCCGTCATATCGGTCTCAGTACCCATAACCCCAGGGTGGCGAAAAAGGCGGTGGAGCTGGGGATCGTGGAAATGATGCTGTTCAGCATCAATCCGGCCTTTGATCTGCTTCCAGCGTCTGAGGATATGAATACATACTTTGCCGAGGAGTACGATCAGGCCCTGGGCGGCATTGATAAAGAGCGGGCAGAGCTTTACCGGCTCTGCGAGAAGAACGATGTGGGCCTTACGGTCATGAAGGGCTTTGCGGGAGGCCGGCTGTTTGATGCAAAGCGTTCGCCTTTTGGCGTGGCGCTGACTCCGGTCCAGTGTATCCATTACGCCCTTACAAGGCCGGCAGTGGCCTCCATTCTGGCGGGATATGATACGCCGGAGCATGTGGATGAGGCTGTTTCTTATGAAACAGCCACGGAGGCGGAAAAGGATTATGCCAGCGTTCTGGCCTCTGCCCCCCGCCACGCCTACGACGGCCAGTGTACCTACTGCGGCCACTGTAAGCCGTGTCCTGCGGGCATCGATATTGCCATGGTCAATAAGCTCTATGATCTGGCCTCCATGCAGCCGGAGGTCCCGGCATCGGTCCGCGCCCATTATGAGGCGCTGGAACGGACGGCTGCCGACTGCACCGGCTGCCGCGGCTGCGAGACCCGCTGTCCCTTCCATGTTCCCGTGGCAGAGCGGATGGAGAAGGCCAGGGCGCTGTTTGCGGAAGGGGAATAAAGCGGTATCCCTTTTAGACACAAAAGAAAGCTCCGGAGATGGGAAGTCCGGGGCTTTCTTTTTGTGCAGCTATGATATTAAAATTTCATGCCAGCCTGCTTTTCTTTGATTCAATGCAAGCCTCATCAGTCCCTCTGTCTGATCGGCCATAAACAGAGGGATGTTCAGTACATCACCGTCCAGCCGCAGGTTATCCAGGAAGAAACGGATGCGGAGTTTGACTTTATCCGGGAACAGCTCCTTGGATTCACGGGCTCTGGCCCTGCTTTCATCAAAGTTAAAATAAGCAGTATTTTCAAAGTAACGTCTGCCGGACTCTTTGAGGAACCAGGTCCTGTCTATCTGCTGGACTCCCTTCAGAATATAAAAATAATGATTGCCAGACAGGGAACCCTGCAATATAATGTCGATATGGGAAACCACAGAGCCAGGCGGCTTACCCTCTGATTTTTCGGAGGGGCTAACCCTCCAGACGAAAGAAAGGAGGGCCTGCCAATGTATGTTACATACTCTGACCTGATTCAGATTGGAATATTCATTGTTGCCCTTGTCGGTCTCATTTGTGAGATTTTCAAGGGAAGAAAATAGCCGCCATTACTCGCAATAATGACGGCTGACCCTTTTCAGAGGGAATAAAGCATATTGTTGAGGGTAGGCCGTTTCTGTGGCTTTCCCTTTTTCTATCTTCAATATAGCACATCTTAAAAAGGATTACAAGAGAAAATAAGCTGTTGTTATCATCAGGTCACTTTCATAAACAATAATATATAGGGCAGGGGACCACCCGGATCAATACCTATGAAGGAGGAAGGCCGCGAGAGCTGTGAAAGCAGAAAGCCATGGTATTAAAATTTCATGCCAGCCTGCTTTTCTATGATCCAATGCAAGCCTCATCAGCCGGTCTATCTGATCGGCCATAAATAGAGGGATGTTCAGTACATCACCGTCCAGCTATTGCAGGGCATCCCCGCTGTCAATCAGGAATTCTGGGAACGCCATTGGACCGTTCTGCATGAAACTGACGACCTTAGGACATACTCATGCAACTATTTTTGTCCTTTATTGACGGGCATTTGTCCTGAATTTCCGATATACTCCCATATTTTTTGCATTATAAACATAAAAAATCATCACAAACAGGCTGAAAGGATGGTCAAACATAGTTTTGGTGTCAAATTCATGTAAGCAGATAGACTCTAACTAAAATCATGAAAATAGATTTATAAGAGCAAAATATTTGTTAGCATGAATATCAAAATAGCAGAACAAGGACAACGCGGTGCGGACCGGACAGTGTACATCGCCTTAACGCGGTCCGTGCGCTGGAAAAACATTCCAAAATAATGGCTCATCAGCAATGACCATTTGCGGATTGGGCGTCAGGAAAATGGAAATCTTTCCTTTTTGATGGAGACCACTAGTGATTTGATGATGAAAAAAGAATGTGGCAGAATAAAGACGATTATTTCATACTATTATTAATAATTCGTTATAATAAATCATATTAAGTTTTTTAAAACATATAAAACATCATACACACAAACAAAGATAAATATTTGGCGATTTTGTTGAAAAATACCAGCCATATATGATAGTATATGTACATATTTAGGAAAAGTAAGGAGGCAAAACCATATGGACAAAGCAAAACAGCAGATCGTGGAAACTGTCGACGCGGCCCGGGAGGACCTGCTTGCCCTGTCAAAAAACATCCATGACAACCCGGAGCTGGGCTTCCAGGAGTTTAAGGCCATGGGCTTTATCAGCGATACACTGGAAAAGCATGGATTTACGGTTCAGAGAGGCTACGGCGGCCTGGAAACATCCTTCCGCGCAGATCTTTGCGGAAGCGGCGAGGGGCCGACGGTGGCGTTCCTGGCGGAGTATGATGCCTTAAACGGAATTGGCCACGGGTGCGGCCATAACCTGATCGCCACCTGTTCCGTAGGCGCATTTCTGGGACTGGCGCCTTTGATGAAGGAGCTGCCGGGGCGGATCTCCATCATCGGTACACCGGCGGAAGAGGGCGGAGCCGGAAAGGTGAAGCTCCTGGCCAACGGAGCCTTTGACGATGTGGATTTTGCTTTGATGATGCATCCCTCGGGCGGTGGCTCCAACCTGGTAGGCCGGGGAGGCCGGGCGGCATGTACCGTAAGAGTGGACTTTACGGGAAAAGGAGCCCACTCCTCCGCTCCGCAGAACGGGATCAATGCGCTTAGCGCGGTGATCAGTGTGTTTAACCAGATCGACATGATGCGCCCCACATTTGATCCCCAGGATAATATCAATGGGATCGTTACCAACGGCGGTGCGGCGGCCAATATTATCCCGGCCAGCGCTGGCTGCGCTTTCTGTCTCCGGGCAGATACCATGAAGAGGATTGAGGTTCTGATCGACCTGATCAAAACGTGTGTAGCTAACGCGGAAAAGCTGACGGGAGCCAAAGGACAGGTGGCCTGGGATGATATTTCTGCTGAACGGTATCCCAGCCGGCCCATGTGCCAGGCGTTTAAGGACAATATGCATGAACTGGGGATCGAAATGACCTGGCCGGATCCGAAAAAACAGTACGGCTCTTCGGATATTGGAAATGTGTCCATTAAGATCCCGGCGATCCATGATTATCTGTCCATCACGGATGATAAGACCATCCAGGCCCATACGGTGGAGTATACGGCTGCATCTGGTACGCCGGAGGCCAACGAGGTATGTCTGAAGGGTGCCAAGGGACTGGCTATGACTGGATACGATATTTTATCGGATCCGGATTTCCAGAAGGAGATCAAGGAATATCACGATAAACAGATCCCGGATTTTTACAAACATTAACAAAAAGTAATGCAGACCAGGGGCGGAACAGGGTTTCTGCCTCTGGTCTTTGAGAAAGAGAGGGGCAGGGTATGGAGCTTTACCAACTGAGATATTTTGCGAGGGCGGCAGCTTATGAGAACATATCCATGGCGGCCCAGGATCTTCATGTGACCCAGCCGTCCATCAGCAAAGCGGTGAAGGCATTGGAAAAGGAGCTCCAGGTGGAGCTGATGCGGAGGAACGGAAAATATTGTGAGCTGACCCATGAGGGCCGCCGGTTTCAGGCCAGGATCCTGCCAGTGCTGGCTGAGTTGGATGAAATCCCGGCAGAGATCCAGAACCGGAGAGCCAGAAAACAGATCCGGATCAATGTATTGTCGGCCTCCTTTATGATGCCGTCCCTTATAAAAAAATACAGAGAAACTCATCCGGACGTTTTTTTCACTCTTCTGGACCGGAGGGAGGCGATCAACTGGGACATCTGTATCCGCAGTACGCTTCCAGAGGTATTTTTCAGTAATGCTGTTAAACTCATGGATGAAAGACTGCTTTTTGCATGTAAAAAGGGGACAGAGCTGGCAGAGAAGGAGCGTATCTCTTTAAGAGATCTGACAGATGTGGATTTTATTGTATTAAAAAAGGGAGGGAGTATCCGGGCCGTTTCGGATAAAAAGTTCAAAGAACGTGGATTTATACCAAGAATTTCGTACGAGTGTGACAATCATTATATATTGAAACGAATGGTGGAGGAGGGGCTGGGAGTAGCTATATGGCCAGAATATTCCTGGAGAAGAAAACTTGAAGAAGAGGATGATGGATCCGGTATATGCTTAAAACCATTAGATATTGCGGAATTTACCCGATCTTTATATTTGATACGGCAAAAAGATGTGAAATTAACGGAAAATATAGAAGAATTTATTGAGTTTACCATTGATTATTTTGATATGATAAAAAAATAACGGGTAAACTTTTAAAAATCAGAAAATATTCCCGTTAAGAATGGATTGTATTCTCAAGAATTATTGGACAAACGAAGCATTCAAAATTATAATGAACTTATTAAAAAGCGCTTTTAAAAGGTCGAACCAGTAAAATGGCCGGGGTGTACGAACTCCCCCTTTCTTTTGAAGGCGTTTTTGCGCGTTTTTAAAACAGAAGGGATGTGAGGGCAGTCGGCGGTGCAGTAAAAGGAGGCTCGTGAAAAGTATGATGAAAAAGAGATTTCGTGTAATGGCAGCGTTGATGGCAATGGCAGTTATGGCAGGAAGCCTGACCGGATGTGGTGGAAACAAAAATGCTCCAGCAGAAACGGGAAGTGCATCTTCAGGGACTGCGGCAGAAGGAAACAGCGGCGGAGCAGCAGGATCAAGTGAAATTAACGCTGCAAAACCGGCGGAAGGAATGGCATTAAAAGAAGATATCGTGATTGGAATGCAGTCCAAACACACAACTGTGGATGCTATGGATGCCAGCAATACCCAGCATAACTATATGTACCGTATGGTATATGATACACCGGTTCATTTTAATAATACAACAAAGGAACTGGAACCCTCTCTGGCAGAAGAGTGGTCCACAGAGGATGGTGGAAAAACATACATTTTCAAACTTCGGGATGGTGTAAAATTCCATAATGGAGAGATATTAAAGGCTTCAGACTTTGTTTTTACCTTTAACCGGATGGAGGGAACTACTTCCTGTAATGGTGTATTTCTAAAGGTAGAGAGCGTGGAAGCGGTAGACGATCTGACTGTAAAAATGACACTGGTAGATCCGAACCTGGACTGGCCGTACATGATGACTCTCCCAACTGCCAGCATTATGAACGAAAAGGCAGTTACAGACGATCCGGAGAAAGGACCGGCCGTAGGCACTGGTCCATGGATGGTTGATTCTTATGAGTTTGGAAACTATACAAAGCTTGTAGCATTTGAAGACAGCTGGAGAGGAGCTCCCAATGCAAAGAGCTTTACCTTCCGTTATATTCCTGAGGATTCGGCCCGCCTGATCGCACTCCAGAATGGAGAAATCGATATCTGTCAGACGCCGGCTGCCATTGAGCTTGGAAGGATTGAAGAGGACCCGGCTCTGGATCTGATTTCTTACAAAGGTGGATCTTTGACATATATGGCTTTCAATACCCAGAAAGATCCTGCCAAAGACGAAAATTTACGTAAAGCAGTTGCCCATGCCATTGATATTGATTCCATCATCGCTGTTGCAGCGGAAGGCCGTGGAGAAAAGGCTACATCCTTCTGGGGATGGGATGAATTTGGATTCTATGATTGCGGCGGATATACAAGAGATCTGGATAAGGCAAAAGAATATCTTGCAAAAGCATTCCCCAACGGAAATGCTGCCCTGGATATTTCTGTTGGAGCAGACCGTAAAACGATTGCTGAGATGATCCAGAGCCAGTGTAAAGAAATTGGCCTGACCATAAACATTGTTGAACTGGATTCTGCCGGAATCAGTACCACGACTACCAACGGTGAGCACCAGTCCTGTCTCTATGGTATGGGATTCAATATCTTCGGCGACGATGCAAGACGTATCTTACAGCCGGGTTCCGCAGTGAACAAAGCCCATTACGACAGCCCGGAGGTTATGGAATTATTAGATAAAGCAGTTGCAGAAGAGGATGAAGCAAAGAGACTGGATTATTATAAGCAGATCCAGGAAAATGTTTACGAACACGTTCCATATATTCCGATCTATTATGCAGACGGATTCATCGGCGTTAAAAAAGGAACTGGCGGAATCGATATCTACCCGACCAGCCACCATGATTTCTCCAACATTTTCGTTCCAGCCGAATAATTTCCGGATATAATATGTACATTTTTCGGAAAGAAGCGGCTCTTTGAAGAGCCGCTTCTTTTTAAAAAGCATTTTCCAGAACAGGAGGATGATGTATGCACCGATACATAATTAAAAGACTTTTATTAATGATTCCCGTTATCATTGGAGTTTCATTCCTTGTATTTTTTATCATGGATCTGGCTCCCGGCGATGCGGTAGATATCTTGGCTCCGGAGGGAGCGACAGCGGAGGATCTGGAAGCGATCCGTCATGATCTGGGTCTGGATCAGCCGGTCATTGTACGGTATGTGAAATATATGGGCGGTATGCTTCATGGAGATATGGGAGTTTCCTATGTATCAAAGACTGATGTATTCGATACATACATGGAAAAGCTCCCGGCAACGATCAAGCTTTCATTTGCATCGATCCTGGTTTCGATCCTGTTGTCGGTACCATTGGGAATTTATTCAGCTACCAGGCAGGGAACGGTCCAGGATAATATCAGTATGATCGTGGCTATGATCGGACTTTCTATGCCGAACTTCTGGCTGGGGCTGCTCCTTATCATTGTCTTTTCACTAAACCTGGGCTGGTTCCCGTCTGGCGGCGATCAGACCCTGTCCTCCATCGTACTTCCGGCAATTACCATAGGAACCGGGCTCATGGCTACCTTGACGAGAACGACCCGTTCTTCTATGCTGGATGTTTTAAAACAGGAGTATTTACGAACCGCAAGGGCAAAGGGAATCCCGGAAAAAATTGTAATCACATCCCATGCCTTGAGAAATGCGCTGATTCCGATCATTACGATTATTGGAACACAGCTGGCCGGCGTATTGGGCGGAAGCGTTCTTACAGAAACAGTATTTGCTTGGCCGGGAGTCGGCCGCCTGATCGTGGACTCTCTGAATATGAGGGATACTCCGCTGGTTACAGGCAGCATTATTATGACAACAATTCTCCTTAGTATTATTCTGCTTCTCGTTGACCTGCTTTATGCAGTTGTGGATCCTCGGATCAAAGCACAGTATGTGGCAAAAAGGGGGAAAAAGAAACATGGCTAAAACCGTTGAAGCAAATGCTCCCAGAAAAGCACGCAGCCAGATGGGAGAGGTATGGCATCAGTTTAGAAGAAATAAAGGCGCTATGGTCGGTTCTGCCATTGTACTGATCATCGTATTCGTTGCACTGTTTGCAGATGTCTTCCTGGATTATGATACCCAGGTAGTAGGACAGAATGTTGCAGAGCGTCTTCAGTGGCCCAGCGCAAGGCACTGGTTTGGAACAGATGAGCTGGGACGGGATATCTTTTTCCGCGTACTTTATGGAACGAGATTTTCATGCTCCGTGGGGCTGGTGGCTGTTACCATTGGTCTGGTGATCGGCGTAACCCTGGGAGCCATTGCAGGCTTTTATGGAGGAACCCTGGAGGAAGTGATCATGCGAAGCACAGATATCCTGGGAGCTGTTCCCAATATGCTGATGGCGATTGTTATCGTATCCGTTCTCGGACAGAGTATCTGGAATCTGATGCTGGCAGTGGGAATTACGAGCGTGCCGCAGTTTGTACGTATTACAAGGGCTGCGGTACTGACTGTGAGGAACCAGGAATATGTAGAAGCGTCGAAGGCCATAGGGTTATCAAACAGAAGGATTATTTTTAAGCACATTCTTCCCAATTGCCTGTCTCCGATCATCGTCCAGGCAACGCTCCGTGTGGCATCTGCTATTATTTCTGCTTCCAGTTTAAGCTTCCTGGGACTGGGTGTTCCTGCTCCGTCTCCAGAATGGGGAGCTCTTCTTTCCGGAGGAAGAAAATATATCCGTGATTATTCCTACATGACGCTGTTCCCAGGTCTTGCCATTATGATCACTGTACTGGCGCTGAATATGATGGGAGACGGCCTTAGGGACTCTCTGGATCCGAAACTTAAGAAATAGGAGGGCGGCAGAATGGAAGAACAGAAAGATATGGTCCTTGAGGTTGAGAACCTTAATGTAAAATTTGTAATGGAAGAAGAGACTGTGGAGGCAGTTAATAATATAAGCCTTCATATAAAAAAAGGGGAAACCCTGGGACTGGTGGGAGAGACCGGTGCAGGAAAAACCACAACAGCATTGTCCATTATGAGATTGGTGGACTCGCCCCCCGGAGTTCTGGAATGTGATAAGCTGGAGGTGTGCGGCCAGGACGTGATGGGAATGTCCATCACCGAGCTGGAGCATATCCGGGGAGGCCTGGTATCCATGATCTTCCAGGATCCGATGACCTCTCTGAACCCGGTATTTACTGTGGGACAGCAGATCGCAGAAAGTCTGGAGCGTCATGAGCACCTTAATAAGAATGACGCATGGAAAAAGGCAGAGGATATGCTGGAGCTGGTTGGTATTCCAAGAGAGAGAGCCATCGAATATCCGCACCAGTTTTCGGGCGGCATGAAGCAGAGGGTGATCATTGCCATTGCCCTGGCGTGCAGTCCGCAGCTCTTAATTGCAGATGAGCCCACAACTGCCCTGGATGTGACGATCCAGGCCCAGATCCTTCAGCTGATGCGGGAATTAAAGCAGAAAAAGGATACGTCCATGATCATGATCACCCACGACCTGGGAATCGTGGCAGAGACATGTGACCGGGTAGCAGTCATGTATGCTGGAAAGATCATTGAAGAGGGAAATCTGGATGAAGTTTTCAATCACACACTGCATCCGTATACCGAGGGGCTTTTCAACTCTCTTCCAAATATCAAAAATAGACGGAGCAAGTTGGAGCCGATCCGCGGTCTGATGCCGGATCCCACAAATCTGCCCAGGGGCTGTGCCTTTGCTCCAAGATGCAATTACGCGACAGATGCGTGCAGGGAAAGAAGACCGGAGCTGGTGTCCTTCGGAGGAACTCATAAAGCGGCATGTCTGGCGTACGAGAATCCGGACTTCCATATTGAGAGGGGGAAAAAGAATGGCTGAAAATATACTGGAAGTAAAGCATCTGAAAAAATATTTTAAAACAGCCCGTGGAACCCTCCATGCGGTGGATGATGTGAGTTTTACCATTGAAAAGGGAAAAACACTGGGAATTGTTGGAGAGTCCGGATGTGGAAAATCGACGACTGGACGTGCTATTTTAAGACTTTTGGAACCAACTGACGGCCAGGTGATCTTTAATGGCCAGGACATCACGGCTTTGAGCAGTAGTAAGATGCGGCAGATGCGCCGGGATATGCAGATCATCTTTCAGGATCCGTTTTCTTCTCTGGATCCTAAGAAGACTGTGAGTCAGACCATTGCGGAGCCCATTATTGAAAACAAGATCTTGAAAGATAAAAAGGCGATCGATGCCAGAGGCCGTGAGCTGATGGCTACGGTAGGACTGGCGGAGCGGCTTGTAAATGCGTATCCCCATGAGTTGGATGGCGGGCGCAGACAGCGTATCGGGATTGCCCGTGCTCTGGCTATGGAGCCCAAGTTTATTGTATGTGACGAGCCAGTATCAGCCCTGGACGTTTCCATCCAGGCTCAGATCCTGAACCTGCTGCAGGAATTAAAAGAACAGATGGGGCTTACTTTTATTTTCATTACCCATGATCTCTCAGTGGTGAACCACTTTGCTGACGAGATCGCTGTAATGTATCTGGGACAGCTGATTGAAAAGGCTCCGACAGAGGAGCTGTTTGACCATCCGGTCCATCCGTACACAAGGGCCCTTCTTTCAGCAATCCCGATTCCAGAAGTGGGAATAGAAAGGCCTGAGAGAATTCTTCTCCGGGGAGAGATCAGTTCGCCGATCGATCCGCCAGATGAGTGCCGGTTTGCGAAACGATGCAATTATGTATGCGACCAGTGTCATAAATCCTGCCCACAGCTGGTGGAGATATCAGAAGGTCATTTTGTATCATGCCATTTATGGGAAAATTTTAAATAAAAATGTAATGTATTCAGGAGGGTTTACACCATGTATCAGGTATCAGATCATACCAGATCCCAGTTTGAAAAGATGCTGGGGCTTGCCAGCGTAAAGGAAGCGCTGGTCTTCATCGAGGCCAATCAGCCGGAGGCCATTGAGGAGCAGAAGGAGCTGGTGCTCATCGAGGCTCCCACCGGCCATGAGGAAAACCGCGCCAAGGTATTCGCTGAGAAATTCAAGGCGCTGGGACTGGAGGACGTCCACACAGACCGGGGCGGCAATGTGATCGGCATCCGCCGCGGAACAGGAAAGGGGCCGAAGGTGCTGATCGAGGGCCATATGGATACCGTATTCCCCTTTGGGACTGTGAAAGGCGTGGAGGAAAAGGACGGCTTTCTGTATGCTCCCGGGATCGGCGATGATACAAGAGCGCTGGCTATGCTCCTGTGCCTGATCCGTACCCTCAATAAAACGGGGATCCAGACTGCCGGAGATATCGTATTTGTGGGAACCACCCGGGAAGAGGGAATGGGCGGCCTTGGCGGAATGAAGGATTTCCTTGCAGATAATGATGACATCGACATTTCCCTCAGCCTGGACAACAACGACATGAGCCTTCTGGTGTTCGAGGCCACCGGCGGCGAGACGTATGAGGTGAATTTCTACGGAATCGGCGGCCATGCCTTTGGCTGCTTCGGAAAGATGGCCCAGCCGGTCCATGCGGCGGCCAGGGCTGTGGCAAAGATCGCTGACTTTGTGGTTCCGTCGGATCCCAAGACCAGCTTCTGTGTGTCCAATTTCCACGGAGGAAACGATGCGGGCGTCCATGCGATCGCGCCCAAGGCCACAATCAAATTCAACTTCCGGTCCAATTCCCAGGAGGAGCTGGCGAAATTAAGGACCAATATCTTCAACGCCATTGAAGAGGCCTGCCAGGAGGAGACCGCAAAATGGGGTCAGGATACGATCACCTGGGATAAAAAGCTCATCAGCAGCGTACCGGGAGGAACCCAGGACATGCATGCTCCTCTGGTAGAAACTGCATACATGGGCCTGAGCCATCTGGACGTAGAGCCGGTGATCCACAGAGGCGGCTGCACCAACGCCAACGTGGCCGTTGCCAAGGGACTTCCGGCGCTCTGTATGGGCCGTGCCTATGCCCCGGATGAAAATTCCAAGAATATCATGAACCACAGCATCCATGAAAAGTTCCCCATCAACGGCGCTTATAAGGCCATCCAGCAGGCATTTTTAGTGCTGATGATGGCAGTCGGGATCGAGGGGGAATTTGATTCCATCACAGGCATCGGAGCAGAAAAATAGTCGGAAAAGAGGACATGGATCTTATGAAAAAGACAAGCTTTATTGCCACTGGAGACGCATTTATCACGCGCCGGTTCCCGGAGGGCGGATATGAGGGGTTCGAGGCCGTCCGGGACTGCATCATGCAGCACGATGTGAAATTTTCCAATCTGGAGATGACCTTCCATGACCATGAGGGGTATCCGGCCGCCTTTTCCGGCGGCACCTGGGCCATGGCGGATCCCAGGACCCTGGACGATATGAAGTCCTTTGGGTTTAACCTTTACAATACAGCCAACAACCACTCCCATGATTACAGCCATGGCGGCGTTCTGGCCACCATCGAGCATTTACGGGAACGGGATATGATCTTTGCCGGAACGGGAAAGAACCTGGGAGATGCGTCCAGACCGTGCTATCTGGAAACAAAGAAGGCCAGAGTGGCCATGATCGGCGTCACCTCGTCCTTCCATGAATCCGGTATGGCAGGCGGCCAGAGCGCAGATATGTGCGGCCGTCCGGGACTGAATCCTCTGCGCTTCGAGACCGTTTACCATGTGACCCAGGAGTATTATGACCAGGTTGCAGGCCTGGCGGCTCTTACAAAGGTCAACGCGTCCATGGAGAATTCTGTGAAGAATGGATATAAGAATCCGCCGCCGGAGGGGACCTTCCTGTTTGGAAAGTATAAATTCAAGCTGGATGAAACCAACTGGATCGAGAGCATCCCCAACGAAACGGATATGGCCCGGATCGAGGGAGAGATCCGGGAGTCCGGAAAGCAGGCGGACGTGGTGCTGGTGAGCATCCATGCCCATGAGACCGATGCGGGCGATACAAAGGTGCCGGCCATGTTCCTGGAGACCTTTGCCAGACGCTGTGTGGATGCTGGTGCAGATGTTATCATCGGCCATGGTCCTCATGAGCTTCGGGGGATCGAGATCTATAAGGGGAAACCCATTTTTTACAGCCTGGGGAATTTCCTGTTTGAAACGGAGACCGTGGATCTCCAGCCTTATGATGCGTATTTAAATAAGAAGCTTCCCCTGGATACAAAGGTGGGGGCATATATGGATGACCGGAGCAAGATGGGAACCGTGGGGTACGGAGTCCTGCCGGAGATCTGGTTTTCTGTTATGGCTGCCTGGGACATGGAAGATGGGAAGACCACGGAGATCCGCCTGTACCCCATTTCCCTGGGTATGGAACGGGTACGCTCCCAGAAGGGCGTGCCGGTAATGACTGGAGACGAAAAGGTCCTGGAGTATCTGGCGGAGCTTTCGGCTCCCTACGGAACCGCCATGGAGATCCGGGATGGCGTAGGTTATATCCGACTGAAATAATGCATTGACAGATTCTGGAGACGGCTGCAAAAACTCTCTCACTCCACTTGGCGCCGTCTCCTTTTTGCTTTTTATTTTGTACAAAATTTTTATACGTTTCTTTTTTCAGGTATATTTTTGTTAGAAAAAATATGTTATAATAAGGGAATCAAGCGACATCATTGGGAGGGATTACACATGAATCGAATCAACGCGGCCAACCAGGCCCTGTTTGAGGAGCTTGTAAAGCAGATCCAGATACAGGGAAACGCAGCGGGCATTGCCGTTGCCATTGTGGATGAAGAGGGAAAGACCCAGTATGAACAGTACTTCGGGTACAGGGATACGGAGCAGAAGCTGCCCATGGACGAAAATACGATCTTTGGTCTGGCATCTGTGACAAAGTCCTTTGTGGCTTTATCCATCATGCAGCTGGCAGAAAAAGGCCTCCTGGACCTGAACGATCCTGTGAGCCGGTATATTCCGGAGTTTACCAATAAGAATCAGGAAACGGTACGGATCCATCATTTCCTGAGCCACAGCGGCGGCTTTTATCCGGTACACAGGACTGTGGTAAAGGAGATCGCAGAGAAGCTGGGGATCTCCGAGGAGACAGAGGGCGACCTGGGTTACAGCGTGAAGCTGGCGGAGGCAGGAGCAAAGGCAGTGGCAGAGCAGCTGGATGCCCAGACTCCGGGCCACGGTCTCATTGGAAGACCGGGCGAATACATGAGCTACTGCAACGACGGCTATGGCCTCCTTTCTGAGATCGTCCGCCGGGTCGGAGGAGAGGCTTCCTTTGCAGACTATGTGAAAAAGAATATCCTGGATCCTCTGGAAATGGAGCGCAGCGGCTGCGATTACCTGCGGCCCAGACTGGATGAAAACAGCGCCGTATTATATAAGAAGGAGAACGGCGTCATGACCGGCTGCAAGGATTATTACGACGATGCCTTTGTCCTGGGCGGGGCCGGATCCATGAAGTCCACCATTTCCGATATGAAGAAGATCCTGTATATGTATCTGAACCATGGAAAGACGGCGGCCGGCGGCCGTATCCTTTCAATGGAAGGGATCCGGTCCATGTGCCGTCCGCGCATGGAGTACCGCCCAGAGAGCTGGTACTGCTTCGGACTGGCTACAAAGAAGATCGACGATGTGACCGTGGTGGAGCACGGGGGAAGCCTTACAGGCGTTTCCTCCAACATGTCCTGGTCCTATGATGCCGGCTGCGGAGTCATCGTTCTCTGCAACACCTCCGACGTACCGGTGAGTGCCATTGCCGATGCGGCCATGCGTATGTACCATGGCCGGAATCCGCTGGAGGACCGGGGACTTTACCAGGAAAATCCATGGTCAGAAAAGACCAGAAAGGCCGCAGTGGGCTGCTACCTTTCCAGCGAGGACTCCGAGGTGGAGATCCGGGAGAACGGAGACGGAGTTCTGGCAGTGGTAGAGGGCAGAGAGAAAAATCTGGTCATGGTCCAGGAAAACCTGGGGATCATCCGCGGCTATGCAAAGGACGCGTATCTGAAGCTCTTTAAGGATGAAAACGGCGGAGTGTTCGCCATCGGTTTTGGCGGACGGATGCTGCCGAGAAAATAAAATGGAGGTATTCAGCATGGACATTTATGAACAGATCACCAAAATGGCAGATGAGATCGCACCGGAGCTGGTAGCCCAGCGCCGCGATTTCCACAAGTTCGCAGAAAAAGGCTGGTTCGAGATGAGGACCTCCTCCATCATTGCCAGAAAATTGACAGAGATGGGGTATGAGGTCTTAGTGGGCGACCAGGTCTGCAAAAAAGATGCCAGAATGGGCGTTCCGTCGGATGAGGAGCTGGAGGAGCAGTATGAGAGAGCCGTGGCCCAGGGTGCGGATCCGGAGTTTGTAAAATATACAAAGGGCGGTATGACCGGAGTGATCGGTATCCTGCGCTGCGGAGAGGGCCCCACAGTAGCCATGCGTTTCGACATCGACGCACTGGGCGTATTTGAGGAAAAGGACAAATCCCACCGGCCTGCCTGCGAGGGCTTCGGCTCCGTCAACGAAGGCTTTATGCATGCCTGCGGCCATGACGGCCATGCCACCATCGGCCTGGGCGTGGCGAAGGTGCTGATGTCCATTAAGGATTCCCTTCACGGGACCATGAAGCTGATCTTCCAGCCAGCGGAGGAAGGCGTTCGCGGTGCGAAATCCATCGTGGAGAACGGCCATCTGGACGGTGTGGATTATCTCATCGGTTCCCACGTTTCCGATAAGGCTGCCGACGATCCGGCGGTGGTGATCCCGGGAAGCCATGGCTCCCTGGCTACTACCAAGTACGATGTCTTCTTCCACGGCGTTTCTGCCCATGCAGGCGGATCTCCGGAGAAGGGGAAAAACGTAATGCCGGCTGTGGCTACGGCTATCTTAAACCTGTACGGGATCCCGAGGAACTCCGCTGGAATGAGCCGGATCAATGTGGGGACTGTTGTGGCCGGAAGCGGCCGGAACGTGATCGCGGATGTGGCAAAGATGGAGATCGAGGTTCGCGGAGAGACCACAGAGATCAACCAGTATATGGAAGAATATGCAAAGAACATCATCGAGGGAGCGGCGAAGATGCACGGCTGCACCAGCGAGATGAAGGTCATGGGCTCTGCGTATTCCCTGACCAGCGACCAGGCCCTTATGGACCGGGTAAGACGTGTCTGCGAGGAAAACCTGCATCTTCCGGTTTCCGGGACCACCAGCAGCCGCAACGGCGGAAGCGAGGACGTTTCCTATATGATGCGCCGGGTACAGGAGCAGGGCGGCCAGGCTACCTTCATGCGGATCCTCACAAAGGAATCTGCGCCGGGCCATAACCGGAGGTTTGATTTTGACGAGCAGGCGCTTCCCAATGCGGTGAAGGTATTCTGCGGAACTGTATACGATATCCTTGGATAAAGGATGCGGAGAGGACCCGGACGGGTCCTCTTTTTTCGCGGGCAGAGGGCCAAAGTCCGTGCCTGCACGAGATTCTGGCGTCTGCCGCGGGAACCATGAGAAATTTGCGCGGAGTGTTTCTTATGGCTGGCCGGGAGCGGCCGATCCGGCTCTGGAATGGGCCGGGAATGGGGAGGGAACTGTCGGTTATCGGAAGAAACCTGTGGAAATGTTATAATATGTCATAATATGTACAAAAATGACGTTTAACTCGAGAAAATTTTGTTCACATTTTCTAAAAAATATGGTATAATAAAAGAACCATTTAATTAACCCAAAGATGGACAAAATGAAACAGCAAGAGGTGATATCGTGGTAAGAAAAGAAATGATAGCAATGCTGTTGGCAGGAGGACAGGGCAGCCGCCTTGGAGTTTTAACGCAAAAAGTGGCAAAGCCGGCAGTATCATTCGGCGGCAAGTACAGGATCATCGACTTCCCGCTCAGCAACTGCATTAATTCTGGCGTCGATACAGTCGGTGTCCTGACCCAGTACCAGCCATTGCGTTTAAATACGCATATCGGAATTGGTATTCCGTGGGATCTGGACCGGAACGTGGGCGGTGTGACCGTTCTTCCTCCCTATGAAAGAAGCAAGGGCAGCGACTGGTATACGGGAACCGCCAACGCCATTTACCAGAACCTGGAGTATATGGAATCCTATAATCCGGAATACGTTCTGATTCTGTCCGGCGACCACATCTACAAAATGGACTATGAGGTGATGTTGGAGTACCACAAGGCCAACAACGCCGATGTGACCATCGCCGCCATGCCGGTACCCATGGAGGAGGCCAGCCGTTTCGGTATCCTGATCACCGATGATGCCAACCGCATCACGGAGTTCGAGGAGAAGCCGGCAAACCCCAGGAGCAACCTGGCTTCCATGGGAATCTATATCTTCAGCTGGAAGGTATTAAAAGAGGCGCTCATTAAATTAAAGGATGAGCCGGGCTGTGACTTCGGAAAGCACATTATCCCCTACTGCCACAACGACGGCAGGCGGATCTTCGCATATGAGTATAACGGCTACTGGAAGGATGTGGGAACCTTAGGCTCTTACTGGGAAGCCAATATGGAGCTGATCGACATTATCCCGGAGTTCAACCTGTATGAGGAGTACTGGAAGATCTATACAAAAAGCGAGAAGATCCCGCCCCAGTTCATTTCCGCAGAAGCGAAGGTAGGAAAGAGCATCATCGGAGAGGGAACAGAGATCTATGGAGAGGTCGTCAACTCTGTGATCGGCTCCGGCGTTGTGATCGAGAAGGGCGCTGTGGTCAGGGACTCCATCATTATGCAGGATTCCGTGATCGAGGCAGACGCTGTGGTGGACAAGGCCATTGTGGCCGAGGACGTGCGGATCGGCGCAGGCGCCCGTCTTGGCGTTGGAGAATACGCGCCCAGCAAATACGATCCCAAGGTATACCAGTTCGACCTGGTGACCGTCGGAGAGCATTCAGTGATCCCGGCGGGCGTGGAGATCGGAAAGAACACAGCGATCTCCGGTGTGACAGAAGCTTCGGACTATCCGGACGGCAAACTTGAAAGCGGCGGCTACATAGTAAAGGCAGGTGGAAACGTATGAGAGCAATCGGTATTGTTTTAGCGGGAGGCAACAGCAAGCGGATGCGGGAGCTTTCCAGAAAAAGGGCGATCGCGGCAATGCCCATCGCCGGAAGCTTCCGGAGCGTTGACTTTGCTCTTAGCAATATGAGCAACTCTCATATCCAGAGTGTTGCAGTTCTGACCCAGTATAATTCCAGATCCTTAAACGAGCATTTAAGCTCTTCCAAATGGTGGGATTTCGGAAGAAAGCAGGGGGGCATGTGTGTATTTACCCCCACCATCACCGCAGAGCACAGCGACTGGTACCGCGGCACCGCAGACGCCCTTTACCAGAACCTGGATTTCCTGAAGAGAAGCCACGAGCCCTATGTGGTACTGGCCTCCGGCGACGGGATCTATAAGCTGGATTACAATAAGGTGCTGGAATACCACATCGAAAAGAAGGCTGATATCACAGTGGTCTGCAAGGATATGCCGGCAGACGTGGATGTGACCCGGTTCGGTATGGTAAAGACCAACGCCGACGGCCGCATCACAGAATTTGAGGAGAAGCCCATGGTCAACGATTCCACGACCATCTCCTGCGGGATCTACGTGATCCGCCGCCGCCAGCTCATCGAGCTCATCGAGCGCTGCGCCAACGAGGACCGGTATGACTTCGTCCAGGACATCCTGGTACGCTATAAGAATCTGAAACGGATCTATGCCTACAAGCTGGATACATATTGGAGCAACATCGCTTCCGTGGAGGCCTATTACCAGACCAATATGGATTTCTTAAAGCCGGAGGTCCGCAGCTACTTCTTTAAGGAATATCCGGATATTTATTCCAAGATCGACGATCTGCCTCCGGCAAAATATAACCCGGGCGCAGTTGTAAAGAACAGCCTGGTTTCCAGCGGCTGTATCTTAAACGGATCCGTGGAAAATTCCGTTCTGTTTAAAAAGGTATATATCGGAAATAACTGTGTGATCAAAAACTCGATCATCATGAATGACGTTTATATTGGAGACAATACGGTCATTGAGAACTGCATTGTGGAGAGCCGCGATACGATCCGTGCCAATACCACATACATCGGGCAGCCTGATGACGTGAAGATCGTCATCGAAAAGAACGAAAGATATACATTATAATGGTTCATATGGAAGGCTGATATGGACCGGGGAGGTTATTATGCAGGTAACAGATGTACGTGTGAGAAAGATTGAAAAAGAAGGCAAAATGAAAGCGATCGTATCCATTACACTGGACAACGAGTTCGTGATCCACGATATCAAAGTGATCGAAGGGGAAAAGGGGCTTTTCATTGCAATGCCCAGCAGAAAAGCCGCAGATGGTGAATACAGGGACATTGCCCATCCCATAAATTCAGAGACCAGGGACATGATCCAGAACGTGATCCTCCATAAATATGAGATGACCACGCTGGAGGCGGCCCAGGAGGCGTTGGAGGGCTGATAACTGCATAGAAAGAGAGTGGGGATGGACCGGGAGCTAATCCTGGTCCATCCCCACTCTTTTTTTATGCACCACAGCCCGGCCTGGACGCCGGAAAGGGGCTGGTTTTCAGAAATGGCTTTACGGATGGCCTGGTCATGGGAGAAGAGCCGGTGCCAGCTGTCCATGACCTGGCGCTTCAGCTCTGGATAGAAGTTAGTCAGGATGAGATCGCTTTCCCTCCGGATCCCGTATTCCAGAAGCGTCTGGCGGAACTCTTTCTCTTCTTTTTCCGTTTCTCCCATATAGGAGAGACATAAGATCTTGTTCCAGTCGTAGAGACTGAAAAAGACCGCCTCCCCCAGGGGAACACGCAGCGCCAGGACCCGGCCTCCGGCAGACAGATCCACATTTTCCGGGCTTCCAAAGGCCCAGTAGGGGTATTCCGCACCCTGGGGCTTTGGAATATGGGCTTCCGCAGCCTTCACGAACCAGTCGTAAGCCGAAAGGAACACAGGCGCGCTCTCTTCATATTTTTTCTGGACATATTCCCGCCTGGAAAAGCAGATCCCGTCCCGGTCTAAGATGTCCAGGACGATCTGGGCCTGGGGGGAATATAAGGTTACCGAAGTACGTCTGTGATCCATTCTTTTTTTATCTCCCATATATTTCCATAGCAGTCCGGGTTCCCCATATCCACCCGGGCGTCAAAGAGCCGGTCCCAGCTTTTTATGATCTCCCGTTTGATCTCCGGGTAGAACTGGGACATATATGCCTTGCTGTCGCTGACCCGGTATTCCTCCAGGAGCTTTCTGTGGCGGGCGGCGTCCTCCCGGTCAGCCGGAATATACGAATAGTCCAGGACCGCTCCCCATTTCATGATGTTTACCGGCACGATTCGGGACGGATCCAGGGTCAGCTCCAGGATCACGGTCCCCGGGCTCATCAGCATGGTGGCCTCTGATTTTAAGGACACCCATACGGGATAATCGGCGTCTGCGGGCCGATCCGCCGCCGCAGGCGTGTGCTTCACCAGCCAGTCGTAGGCCTCCAGCACCAGCGGAGCATGCTCCCCCAGATCTGCCTGGATGTATTCCCGTCTGGCCACGTAGCGGCCCTTGGTCTCCAGCTCCCGGAGGACGTTTTCATGCTGCTTGGTCCAGACGCGGACGGCGTTTCCGTTCATTCTATTTTCCATGGGACCACCTGCCCTTTCTTTGTTTCTGGCTGTATTGTAAGCCAGTCTGGCGGAGGAAGTCAAGAGAAGAACAGACAGAAACAGAGCTTTTTCTGTAAGGTTTTGTTTGGGCTGACGATCTGGAAACAAAGCGCATCTTTTTGACTTTGAGACAAAGATAAGGTAGAATGGAGTTGTGAAAAATATAGTGCCTGGCAGCCCGGAGGAAAAGACGGAGCAGTGGGCAGAAAGGGGTATAGACATGGAAACATGGGGATTTTACGTATCGGGAGTCCGGTACGGAACATGCAGAAAAGAGGGAGAACGGGTTTTCCACAGCCCGTTGGACGTGACATCTGGAGAATTTCTTCCGGAAAGAGAGCTGGATCCAGAGGATGACCGGTATGTGGTCCTGGGAAAAATGAACGTGCGGGAGGCACTCCTGCATCTGGAACCGTGCCAGGAGGGGATCCGCCGAGGAGAAGACAGGTTTACGGCTTCCTCCGGGGAGATATATGAGAAAAAGGATAAGGGAGCATATGTGCAGAGGCACATCAAATTCCCCAGAGATCTGGCAGTGAAGGATGGTCAGATCGTGGCGTTCACCACCCCGGCCAGGGAGCTTTGCAGCGTTCTGGTGAAGGATGGGTACGAGGATGAGACGGTCTTACGCCAGTGGAAGGAGATGGGCTTTGGCCTTCCATACCTGGTCCATGGTCCCGAGACCTTCATGGTCCCCATGCGGGATGGCGTGAAGCTGGCTGCGGACGTGTATCTGCCAGTGAAAAGAGAGAGAGCCGGCCAGGAGATGGCCGTTGCAGGGCCAGAAGGAAAGGTCCCCACTGTGCTGGTGCGTACCCCTTACGGAAAACGGGTCGGAGCAGAAACGTATTACCGGTATGTGCAGAGGGGCTACGCTGTGGTGATCCAGGATGTGCGGGGACGGGAGGACAGCGAAGGCGAGTGGCTTCCCATGCACTATGAGGTGGAGGACGGCGACGATACCCTCAACTGGATCGCAGATCAGAAGTGGAGCGACGGGAAGGTGGCCATGACCGGAGGCTCTTACCTGGGCTACGTCCAGTGGGCGGCTGCGGCCAGCGAAAATCCCCATCTGACGGCCATGTTAAGCAGTGTGTGCGCTGGAAGTCCCTTTGGAGATCTGCCCAGGAGAGGCGGCTGCTTCAACTCCGGGTCCATGTCCTGGGCCTTTATGGTATCCGGACAGAGATCGGACGCATCCCTCATGGACCGGGACGACTGGGACGAGCTTCTGGATATCCGTCCCCTGGAGGACATCGCGCCCAGAGCCCTGGGCCATCAGGTGCCGTTCTTAAAGAAATGGCTGGACCATCCCGATTACGACGATTTCTGGAAAATGGGCAACTGGAAGGAGAGGACGGGAACCCACCGGGTTCCGGCGCTGATCATGTCCGGGTGGTTTGACGATAACGGCATGGGAACCACAGAGGCTCTGGATCTGTATGAGGATTACACAGAGAAAAAGGTGATCCTGGGGCCGTGGAAGCACAGCGGAAATGCTGATTACGATATCCACGGATTTGCCCTGGCGCCTAATGCCCTGCGGTACGACATCGACCTGGTGTGCTTCCGGTGGATCGAGCATTATTTAAAGGGCGTGGAAAACGGGATCGAAAAGACTCCCGTGGTGGAATACTATACCATGGGAAGCGGCCAGTGGAAGACGGCTGAGAACTGGCCTCTGCCCGATGGAGAGAAGGTGACCTTCTACCTGGACGGCAAAGCCGCGGATATGGCAGTTGGAAGCGGCAGCGAAGCAGGCCATGGAACCCTCAGCCTCGCGGCTCCGGAAAATGAATGTGGGGATCATTTTACATACGATCCGGAAAATCCGTCCACCCATATCATCGATATGTCTGAAAATGAACTGGAGGTGCCGGAAAACTACACAGACGAGGAGAAGCGGATTGATATGCTCAGCTACTCCACCGGTGTTCTGGAGAAGGAATTTACCATCACCGGAGACGCCCAGGCTGTGATCTATCTCTCCTCCGACTGCGAAGATACGGATCTGATGGTGCGGATCACCGATGTGGATGAAAACGGGCGTTCCATGAAGCTGGCAGACGGAGTTATGAGCGTGCGCTACCGGAATCAGTTCGAGCATCCGGAATTCATGGAGCCGGGCAAGGTATATCCGGTGACCATCCGGACCACAAAGCTGTCCCATACATTCCAGAAAGGACATCAGATGCGCGTGACCGTGACGTCCAGTGCGAAAAACTTCATCTTCCCCAACAGCAACACCCGTGACGGCTTCAACAGCCAGGAGATCCGCCTGGCCCACAACTGCGTTCATCACGGCGGCCGGTATCGGTCGGCGGTGACGGTGATGCGGGAGAAATAGTATAAAAGTGATAGAATAGAAGTAATAGAAAGAATGGAGTCTGGATTCCCAGAAGCTGCTGGGAATCCGGGGGCCAGTGATAGAATGGAATAAAATAAGAATAAGCGGACGCGGTCCATGATGTTTTTTGATATCATGGGCCGCGTTTTTTGTTTACGTGGGCAGCGCGCCAAAGTCCGTGCTTGCATGAAACCTTGGTGGCTGTCGCAATAACCATGAGAAATTCGCGCAGCAAGTTTCGTATGGATATAGGAAAATATGTTCTACGACAAAAAACGCTGCGGGAATTGCTATGGGGTGAAAGTGGCTTTCGTCGCTGAAGCGGCTTGCTGCAGGCGGGAAAGCGCGCCGATGGGTTTCTTTCATATGTTATAGAAAGAATGTTTTATGTCAAAAAGCGCTCCGCGGGGATCGCTATCGGGCGAAAAAAGTTTGCCACTGAAACGGCCCGCCACAGGCGGATAGGTGGAGGGGGAGGCAGAGAGAGGCGGATGAATATATTTGCAGTTTGGAGGTGGGTTCAATGAAGACAGGAGTGGGAGGAAAATGTGGAGAGAATATTTTGAAAATATAAAATATACATACTATACATTATTTATACTATAAGAATTTGGAATAGTTTCAAGACAAAAAATAGGGACTTCCGACAAGGACGATTATGGGAAGTAAGACGGGCTCTGGAGATCAGTTCCGGAGGGACAGC